>JAJXYL010000018.1 GCA_021780575.1 bacterium | reverse complement strand
TCAACCGAGACGCTGCTGATGCTGTATCCCGAGGCCGGGGTGATGGTGAAGGTTTGGTTAGAGCCGTAAGTCAGCGAGACTGTGCCGGGGCTGATGGTGCCGTTTGACCCCTGGGTGACGGTGAGGGCGTAGGTAGGGAGCGCGCACGAGTTCGAATTCTTGCTCCAGATACCATTGGTGCAAGTGTAGCTACATGTATTGCTGTACCCTGGGGCGCAGGAGCCAGCGGAGCCGCTCGTCGTTTGAGGGAGAGCACAATTACTTATAGTGGTGGCAGGACAGGTGGGAGCCGGGTTCACCGTGACCGTGAATTTGTTGCTTGTCACTGTCTGTCCGGTCGAGGCCTTGTTGGCCTGGACGTAGTAGCCGTATGTGCCGGCGGTGCTAGGTCCGGCGTAGGTGATGCTCCCCGTACAGGAGGCATAGCTGGTAAGGGTGGTGGTACCGGTATAGTCGAGGAGGCGGCAGTTTGTGTTTGACGAGGTTCCTCCGGTCAAGGTATAGGTCTCGGTGAAGGTATTGGTTGGGAGCGTGATGGAGGCGACCGGGTTTGCTGTGAGCGTGATGGGAGCGGGGACAAACGATGCGGTGATGGTGTGATTTGCTGTCACGTTCGTGAACGTATAGGTGCTGATGGCTCCCTGGCTTACTCCGTCAACCGAGACGCTGCTGATGCTGTATCCCGAGGCCGGGGTGATGGTGAAGGTTTGGTTAGAGCCGTAAGTCAGCGAGACTGTGCCGGGGCTGATGGTGCCGTTTGCCCCCTGGGTGACGGTGAGGGCGTAGGAAGGACAGGAGTACTTGTAATACATACTTTGGGTGTCATTGATGTAGCATTGCCCGATGTAGTCTCCTAGGCAATGAGCATTAGTCGCAAGAGAAACAACAGACGGACAAGCGGGAATGCTTGGTACGGTGACTGAACAGGCTGTCGTTGACAACATACAGGACACGCCATTCGCGGCACAGGTGCATGTAACGCTACTACTAGAAGTAGCCGTTTGAGCATGCGCCGTCCCGCCGATTGGAAGAAACATGACTAATAGAAAGAGCAGACCGGGGAGGATTCGTGAGGATTTTGAGTACATAGTAACTATAATAGCTTAATGCTTGGCGTCATCGATTATGGTAAGTGGACAAATACCCGGTAAGCATAGAACCCCATTATGACCCATTTAGTTGGTCAATATCTTGCTGGAACTGTGCGGCGAATCCCATCACTCCATCTCCATAGAAGGAGTAGGCAGGATTCCGGTAGTGAGAGCCGGCGAAGTATTCCAAAGCGGCAGTACGCTCGGCCGCGTACGTTTGCGCTCCGGCACCGTTATCTGCCATCAGCATCGCCGTTGCCATAATCGCCACTTGTGCCGTCCAGGGGTTGCTTGGCGAAGAGGCGTTCAGGAGGGTGCGCACGCGATCCTTGCTTGCGACGTACTGCCATGGACCCTGCCAGAAAGAAATTCCGAGACCGCCGGACGGCGTACAACCCCCGGTCTTCACGTTTATAAAACCGCCGTAGCAGACCCAGGTCGAGGGAATGAACTGCCCCGGCCCCATTGCGCCACCCCAACCGTAAGACGGCTTTTTCGAAACCGGCATCTGGTCGGGGTCGAGACCAAGCACCTGGGTGATGTATGCGAAGACCGGCTGGTCACGGTTCGGTGCCATATCGGTGCGCCACGTTCCGGTTCCGAGATTCTCGCCAAGATTAGTCTCCTGTTTAAGAACCCCGAGGGTAACTGCGGCGCGCGTGCCGGTCGCCTTTTCAGCAGCGAGCGCGTAGGTAAGCGCGGTGCCGAACGGTATCGCGGCGGTGTCGCGCAGGTTGAAGAGTTGGGAGCGAATCTGCGCGGCGGTCTTCTGGCTCGTTGCGAGAAGTTTCTGATAATTCGCTTCAACTCCCTTGGTCTGTGCAAGTAGCTGCTGTTTCGCGTCTTGCTGCGCCTGTACCGACTGTCTGGCGAGCTGCGCGACGGTGCGTAGCTGCTCCTGCTCGGCGAGCCGGGCCTGGAGAGCCTCTTTTTCCACTTCGGTTGAAGAACTTGTTTGCTGAATTTGACTAAAGGAATTGGCAAGCGAGCTCTTAATGGAGGAGAAGGCGTCCAGATCGCTGAAAAGGCCGGAGACGCTTTGGGAGCCAAGCGCGACATTGATGACTGAGTACTCGTCGAGCATCTGGGTCTGCCGCAGGATCTGCGCAAGCGACTCCCGTTCAGCCTCCAATTGCGCTGCGAGACCCGAAAGGGTCTGATTATGCACGCCGATGTCGCCGTTTAACTGAGTGATGGTGAGATTAATCGCTTGTATCTGGAGCTGGGTCCTCTTGATCTCCGCGTTGAGCGCGTCAATCTGAGTCTGAAGCGTCTGGTGCTGGCTTTGCGCCGTATCGAGAAGGCTCTGCTGCACATTAATCTGGCTCTCAATGTCGTTGAGCTGATTCTGGAGCTCCTGTTGGCGATTTGCTACCGCCTGCTGCACACTTTGTGCGGACGCGGTGGTAGGCGCAACACAGATGGCGCATCCGAGAGCAAAATATAAGAACCGGCGCATCGTCCGGCTATTTTAGCATAAGAAAAAGATGCACTTACGTGCTTTGCGCCACACCTGCCGGTGCATCATCTGCCGCCGCTTCTTCCTTGCCCTTCTTTTCCACCTCAATTGCAGAGAGGTCAGAAGGCGCGGCAACTTCTTCCTTCTCTTCAACGATCTCTTGTACGAGCGCGATGACTTCATCAGGCTCGACGGCAAGCTCGACGCCCGCAGGTAGCTTCAAATCCTTTGCGTGTATCCGATCTCCTATAGTCGCAAGGACGGAGAGATCCACCGAGATATTCGGAGGAAGACTCATCGGATCCGCCGCAACCTCAAGTTCGTGGAGCACCTTCACGAGATTCGCGCCCGCTTCCACTGCGGGAGAAGATCCTTCAAAGGAGAGCGGTATCGCAACCTCGACCTTCTCACCCTTAGTTACCGCGTAGAAATCAACGTGACGCGGAAGGTTCGTGAGTGGATCAAGATCGACCTCGTGAATAAGAGTCGGGAGAGCCTCGCCAAGGCCGTCAAGCGAGACGATGGTCGCTTCTCCGGCCTTTCGCAAGATCTTCTCAAAGGCGCGCGCCTGGATCGAGATTGGGGTCGCTTCATGATGCGCGCCATATACGACACCCGGGAGCATCCCGGCGCGGCGAAGCGAGGACGCCTTCGCGCCCTTGCCTGTGCGCTTCTCAACCGTGAGCGTAAGCATAATGCTCGACTATAGCCGAATCGGGTATAAAACGCAATACTTCCCTAGCCGATTGTGGCAGCGGAAACCTTCGCAAGCCGGTCGAGGAAGGCCGCACGGGCCGCTGGCACATTCTCTTCCTTTCCCTTCCATACGGAGAGAGCCTCTTCCTGGAGCGCACGCGCGTAGGAGAAGGTGAGCGGCCAGGGGGCGTTTATTTCTTTCGCACGGCGGGCTATTGCCGCAAGATTCGCGGTCGACTCGTCCGGCGTCTGTCCGCCTGAGAGAAAGACTATGCCGGAGACCTGCGGCGGGACATTTCCCATAAGCGTCGCGAGCGTGTCATCGGCCACTTCTTCGGGAGAATCATGCTTACCGCTCTCGCTCCCCGAAAGCACCATGGACGTTTTCAATATGACGCTCGCGCGGTCAACCGAAAATTCGTCGAGCACGGAGAAAAGTATCTTGAGCGTCTCGCTGATTACGGCGCGGGCGCGGGCGCGACTGTGTTTCCCTTCATGCAGGACTTCCGGCTCCAATATCGGCACCATACCGGCCGTCTGTACCTCTTTCGCATAACTTGCGAGGCGCTTCGCATTCTCGTGGAGCGCCTGTGGCGAGGGTAAGGTATCGCCGTCAATGCGAATGACAGAGCGCCATTTGGTAAAGACCGCCCCCTGCTTCTTGAACTCGAGTAGCCGTTCGGGAAGACCGATAAGGCCGTTGGTAATGAATTCTCGTGGACTTGCACTGAAGGGCTCGGTACCGAGATCAACTTTCACGCCGGGCATAATGCCACGCGATATAAGCGATTCGGGAAATAATTTCTTATCATTCCCTTCTTCGAGGAGCGTCTCGGAAAAAAGGATGACTCCCGAAAGGTGGTGCTCTACGTCCGGTGCGCCGAGGAAGAGGTCGCGATATTGCCGGCGCATCTCCGCGCTCGCGGGGACGCCATAACTCGCCAGCCGCGCAGTCGCGGTGTGCACACTTTCGTCCGCGGCGAGAATTCCTTTGCCCTTTTCAAAGAAGGCGCGCGCTATACCAACAAGGTCAGTCATGCGTTCATGGTACCATGCTAGAATGCTAGAAAAATATTTATGGATTTCATAGCAATTGGGGACACCGTCGTCGATGAGTTCATCAATTTGAAGGAAGCACAGGTGAACTGCGACAGTAATAATGAGGCATGCACCATCACCATGCGGTGGGGCGATAAAATACCCTATGAATCCGCTGAGGTCGTCGTGGCTGTCGGAAACGCCGCAAACGCCGCCGTGTCTGCCGCGCGCCTCGGCCTCTCGACCGGTTTTATCTCAAACGTCGGGAAGGATAAATTCGGAGAAGAGATTATTGCCGCACTCGCGCGCGAAGGCATGGATACGGGCTATATACAGGTAAACGACGGTATCCCGACGAACCACCACTACGCTCTCAGCTATGAGGCTGAGCGCACTATTCTCATCCGGCACGAGGCATATCCCTACCACCTTCCCGCTGCGCTCCCCCCGCCGAAATGGATGTACCTTTCCTCCGTCGCAGAACACACGGAGTCGTTCCATGACGAACTCGCCGCGTGGCTCACGGCGCATCCAGAAACGAAACTCACTTTCCAACCGGGTACCTTCCAAATGAAAATGGGTAAGGAGCGGCTCGCGCCGCTCTACGCCGTGACGGAAGTGGTTGCGGTAAACAAAGAGGAAGCGGAGCGTATTCTCGAGCTCGGCGAGACGGACATTAGAGAACTTCTGCAAAAGATGCGCGCTCTTGGTCCTAACATAGCGCTCATTACCGACGGACCGAACGGCGCATATGCATACGATGGCACCACGATGCTTAAGGTACCTCGATATCCCGACCCAAGATCCCCAATTAACCGTACAGGTGCGGGCGATGCCATGACCTCAACCTTCTCGGTGGCCCTTACGCTCGGCAAGTCGCTTGAAGAAGCGCTTTTGTGGGGACCGGTGAATTCGATGTCTGTCATCCAGCACGTTGGCGCGCAGAAAGGACTACTTTCGCGTGACGCATTGCTGAAATTCATCGCTGACGCTCCGGCGGAATATCGCGCCGATCCCATCTAACGGGCTCTGGTTCCCGGGCTTTTACTGTAGATACGTGTAGGTGCTGCTACTGTTCCCGAACACAGTAACGACCGCACTGGAATCTGCGACGTGGACGATGATCAGTGTCGCGCCCGCGCCGAAAATCGTAATAATCAGTACGGCAAAATAGGAGTTTATCTTATCAGTCATCTCCCTAGTATATACGCGCGAGTGAAAGCGCCGCCTCCTGTATGTGGAGAGCATCAAGCTTGTAGTGCCTGAGGAGCTCTTCGGGGGAGCCTGATTGTCCAAATTGGTCCCGTATGCCGAGTCTACGAACAGGCACCGGGTGCTGCTCCCCCAGAAATTCTGCGATGGCGCTTCCGAAGCCGCCCGCCGCCTGATGTTCTTCTACCGTCAGGACGCGGCCCGCCCGTTTCGCCGCGTCCAACACCGCCGCCTCGTCAAGCGGCTTTATCGTCGGCACGTGGAGCACGAGCGACTCCGTGCCGCTTGCGGCAAGAGCACGGGCCGTGGCAAGGGCCGCGTGGCTCTGCGAGCCTGTGGAGAGAATCGCTATCTTCGGCGCGTCCGAGGACCAGAGCATAAGCGCCTTCCCTATTTGAAATGGTGTTTCTTTTGTCGTGAAAATCGGCGTTGCCGCGCGGCCGAACCGCAGATATACAGGTCCGTCGGTCGAAGCGGCGGCGATGACCGCCTTGCGCGCCTCCTCGGCGTCGCCGGGAGCAATGACAGTCATCCCGGGGATGACGCGCATCAGGGCGATGTCCTCAAGCATCTGATGCGTCGCGCCGTCGGGACCGACCGAAACGCCTGCGTGCATACCGCAGACCTTGACGGGCACCCGATTCAGCGCAACCGTCGTGCGTATCTGTTCATAATTGCGACCGGGATTAAACATCGCGTAACTCGCGATGAAGGGTATCTTCCCCGCGGCGGCCATACCGCTTCCAACCGTCGCCATATTCTGCTCGGCAACGCCCATTTCAATAAAACGCCCCGGAAATACCTTTTCAAATTCCTCCGCGCGGGTGGACTCCTTCAAGTCAGCGCAGAGCACCACGACATTCGCATTCGCCTTTCCCGCCTCCACGACGCCCGTGCCAAAACCGTCGCGCGTTGGCGCCTGTCTGACATCGTCAGCGAACACGTCTTCCGAGAGATGCGCGTCTTGGTTAAGCATATTCGTGGGAAACCGAACCATGCATGGTCCGAAGTTCTTTTAGGAAACGCTTCCCTTCCTCCTTACTCGGCGGCTTACCGTGCCAGCGATAGTCGAACTCGATTTCCGGTACGCCCTTGCCGGGAATCGTGTGCGCGATGATAAGGGTCGGCTTTTCGTAGATGGCCTTCGCCTCGTCAACCGCTTGCACGAGCTCGTTCATGTTGTGCCCGTCGACCTCAAGAACATGCCAGTTGAACGCGCGGTACTTGTCCGCAATAGGCTCGAGCGGCATCACATCCTCCGTCATCCCGTCTATTTGTATGTTGTTGCGATCCATCACCGCCGTCAAATTTGAGAGTTTATTCTTCCCCGCGAACAGAACCGCTTCCCATATATTTCCCTCTTCCTGTTCACCATCGCTCATTACGCAATATACGCGCTGTTTTTTCCCGTCCATGCGAAAAGCGTAAGCAATACCGGCGGCCTGCGACAGGCCTTCGCCCAGGGGACCGGACGTCGTTTCAAGCCCAGGAAGGCGGAGTCGTTCAGGGTGTCCCTGGAGCCGGCTGCCAAACTTCCGGAGCGTGAGACATTCGGCAACGGGAAAGTAGCCGGCGTGGGCCATCGTCGCGTACCGCACGGGACAGGTGTGACCATTTGAGAGTATGAGCCGATCGCGCTCCTCGGAGTCCGGCTTCTTCGGGTCGTGCGCGAGTATGTGAAAATAAAACGCGGTAAATATATCTGCCATGCCTAAAGGGCCGGCAGTATGCCCGCTGCCGGCTGCGACCAGCATCGTGATAATTGTCTCACGAATAGCTTCCGCCTGCTTCCCGAGCGTACGCACCTGTTCGTCTGTGAGTGCCATCACCCTATAGTATACCTCACACCCCGTAGGAGGTTCCGAGATCTTCGAACGTGGCGAGCGCGATGGCGGGATTTTTAGCGCGCGCGATGGCGGAACCGATGACGAGATTGGTCACGCCAAGAGTAAGGAGCTTCTTCGCATTTTCAAGCGAAATGCCGCCGTCAATCTGCACGGGTAGATCGGGATGTCGCGCGCGAAATATCCGCACTTTCTCAAAGACGCGCTCGTCAAAAGGCTGTCCTTGCCGTCCGATTTGCGCGATGCCCATAAATTGTACATATTCTACCTCATCGAGACAGGGCTCTATCAGCGCGAGATCGGTTCCGACGTTCAGGGCAATCCCGAAGACGATAAGCCCTTCCGCGAAATTGGCTCCCGGGCCGTAGCGCCTCCTCGCGGACGCGAGGAGGCGCGGCAGATCAGCGGCGCTCTCTGCGTGAAAAGTGAGACGGGTCGCGCCAAGTGCGAGCCAAGGCTCTGCAACGCGATCGGCGTCAATGCACATGAGATCCATTTCATAGACGATGCGATCGGGGCGCGGAAGCATCTCGCCCTGCGTGACCATATCGCGTATTTCTCCTGGGGCGGTGTACGGCCATGACGCCGGCCCGGCGAATTTCCCATCGACGATGTCAATCTGTATCCGCTTCACGGACGGAATCTGGCTAAAGAACGAGAGCTTCCCTTTGAAATCTTCACGCGACGAGGGAAGTACGGCCGGAACGGTAATGCCCATATTTAGAATTTCGCGAGACGGCGTATATGCCGCGGAGCCTCCGAGAAAGGCGTCTCGAGGAAGATGCGTGCCGCCTCATTAGCCTGCTCTACAGAGACGAAGCGCGCACCAATAGAGAGTACGTTCGCGTCATTGTGAAGGCGCGGCAGACGCACCACGTCATATCCGTCTTCGGAACGGTCGCCCTCGATGTTGAGCGAGGACACGACGCGCATAGGCCCGTAGAACACGGCCGCGCGGACCCCCGACACGCGATCCGCGCACATCGCTTCGCCTTGCCCACTCCCGCCGACGATAATACCGCGCACCTCCGGAGAAGAAGCGACGCGCTGCGCGAGTGGCGTCATGAAATCCGGATAGTCGTCGTCTTGGTTATAGGAGAACGGACCCATGTCCTCCAGATCGTAACCGAGGGTACGGATGTGCTCGATAAGCGCCTCCTTAAGGGCAAATCCGGCGTGGTCAGAAGCGATGAGTATCTTAGACATTTGCGGCTTTTAGTACGTGTCGGACAAGGCTTTCGGTATATCCCATCTCGTTATCATACCAGGCGAGCACCTTTACAAGATTGCCGTCGACCACACGGGTCATGGAGAGATCCGCGATAGAGGCGTGAGGCTCGCCGACGATGTCGCTTGATACCAGTTCCTCGTCGGTCGTTGTGAAGATGCCTTCCCAGCGCGACTTCGGGGCGGCAGCGCGCAATAGGTCGTTCACCTCTTCTTTCGTCGTCGGACGCTTCGCGATGAAGGTGATGTCTGCGATAGAACCGGCTGGAACCGGCACCCGGAGCGAGATACCGTCAAATTTCCCCACGAGCGGCGTGTACGCTTGTGCGACCGCGGTCGCGGCGCCGGTAGCGGTTGGCACGATATTTTGCGCAGCCGCTCTTCCCTCTCTCATATCCTTTTTCGCGGGACCGTCGACGATGGACTGGCTCGCCGTATACGCGTGCGTCGTCGAGAGTATGGCCTTTTCTATGCCGATGGCCTCGTCGAGGATGGCAATGATGGGGCTCGCGGCATTCGTCGTGCAGGAGGCGTTTGACGAAACTTTGCAGGCCGCGAGCTTTTCTTCGTTCACGCCCATGAGCACCGTAGCGCCGTCTCCCTTCGCCGGCGCCGAGATGACGACGCGCTTCGCACCCGCTGTAATATGCGCCTGTGCCTTATCAAAGGCCGTGAAGAACCCGGTCGACTCAACGACGACATCGATGTTTAGACTTTCCCACGGCAAGTTCGTCGGATCCTTTTCCGAAAGAAATTTTACTTCCTTCCCGTCTATCATGAGATTCCCGTCCTTCGTTTCCACCGAGAAAGGTGCGGTGCCGTACACCGTGTCATGCTTGAGGAGATACGCGAGGTTCTCGAGGGAGCCGAGATCGTTTACCGCGACGAGCTCGATGCCACGCCCATAAGAACGCCGGACAAATGCGCGACCGATACGCCCAAACCCGTTAATAGCAACACGTGTGGATTTCATAGATGCAGCGTTTTTATAATCAAGATATAAGTAGCTTCATGAGTATAGCACTAGCCACGCCCCTCTGTGGAAAACTGCCCGTACCCGCCCAGGGGCTGCGATATGGGACGGAATATCCGGCCAGCATAGTCATCATTGCGCTGTCGTGCTTGCCGTCGTCGCCGTCGTTGTCGTCGTTGCCGGGGTGGGAGCGATGACGCTTACTACTCGGGAGGCACTTCCGGTATTGCCCGCTGCGTCAGTGGCGCTATAGGTAAGCGTGTAAAGACCGGCGGTCGCGGTGTTCACGGTGCCGGCAACGACAATTTTCGAGGTTAAATTTCCGTCGACCTTATCCGTTGCAGTCGCGCCCGGATCGGTGAAGGTGCCCCCCACATTCACCTGCATTGCGGCGCTACCGTTAAGTGTAACGACCGGCGGCGTGGTGTCGGCTGGTGCAGGTGTTGCAATCGGCGTTGAGGTCGCCGTCGTGGTCGTGCTTGGTGACGAGCTGGTCGAGCTTGCGGCCGGTGTTGAAGTCGAAGTCGTGTTTGAGGTGGCGGTCGATGGCGAACTGGTTGGCGTTGAGGTCGCCGTCGTGGTCGTGCTTGGTGACGAGCCGGTCGAGCTTGCGGCCGGTGTTGAAGTCGAAGTCGTGTTTGAGGTGGCGGTCGATGGCGAACTGGCTGTCGATGATATCGTGATTGTGGTTGTAGTTGTCGGCGGCGGGGTTGTACCGTTGCTTACAATAACGCTCGGACCTGTGTCGGTTGTGGTCGCAGTACTCGTCGCGAACTGGCCTTCGGTCTGAACGAGGAAGTAGTCAAAGGAGACGTCTGATGTCTGCGGCGCAGAGAGCACGACGCGGAAGGAACCTGCCTGCTTATCGGCCACGTACCAGTTGCCCGTGAGCTGCGAGTTGAAAGTGACAAAGACCTTGGTCGTGGGCAGGACGTATGCGTTATTGACCTGTGCGACGGTGTTCCCCGAGAGGATGGTCACGGTGCCCGCGGAACTCGTGCCCGCGGAATTCGTCGCTGCGACGAACTGGTCGGCTACTAAGGTGCCGAACTGGGCAAGACCGTCCTTGATGAATACGCCGACTGAGTTGAGCGCTGAAATGAGGCTCGTGGTAGAGAGGGTCACGGGCGAGGCGCTCGCCGCGGCCACCGCGCCGCTCTCAAGCACAGCAACACGCGCTTCGAGCGACGTGATGCGCATGTTTTGCGCGTTAATCGCCGCCGCGAGCGCTGCGACGCCCGAAAGATTGTAGGTCGCGAGTTTGTAGGTATCTACCGCACCGCTCAAAGTCAGGACCGAAGACGGTATTTGCGCAGTCACGGTGGTAGAACCAAGCGTGAAGCTCGTCACCGGAGCCTGCGTCGTATCAAATGAGGATGCGGATATGCTTCCCGCGACTGCGAGATTCCCGCCAGAAGAAGTAGCGGTGTTCCCGATACTGACATCCCCCGTCGCGGCGACAGAAAAGGCCGTCGACGACGCAGCGTTTTGGATGAACTTCGTCCGCTGATCGAGCTGCTGTATCCCGCGAAGCATCGGAGCGATGAGGCCGTCATAATTTACGGTTAGGGTGCCGTCGGGCGTGAGCGGGGTCGGGTTCGTCACGGTGACCAAGTTCGGGAACACGGTCTGGACCTGCTGAGCGATGAGGCCATACTGCTGCGTTGCGCCACGCCCGGTCTCCGGCTTCCAATAGAAAGAGACCGGATTGAGGGTGTCGATGGCCGCGAGGCCGCTCGTGCTATCGAGCGGAACGATATCCTGCTTGAGGCGCTGGTCAGAAGCAGTACAGGCAAGAAGACCGTTTGCGTTGGTGGTGAATCCAGCACAGCCCAAGTATCCATCGAAGGTGACGTTGTTCGTAGAGCCACCGATTTCAAGTTCGGTTGCTGGACTCGTCGTACCGATGCCCACATTGCCGCCGTCCTTGATGGTAAGGAGGGAGGAACCTGCATTGGAGTAGAAGGAGGCGACGTTGTTGGTGGCAGAGGAGTTCTGGACGGCGAAGGTGTTGCTCGAGAGGAGCGACGAGGTG
>JAJXYL010000037.1 GCA_021780575.1 bacterium | reverse complement strand
ACGCCGTAGGCGATCCGGGACATTCGCGTCGGCGGCATGGTCAGAGGCTCGGTAAGCATCACAAACGCGAAGAAGAAGAGCGCGGAGTGCGCAAACATATTCAGCACCCCTGAAACGGGGCTGAGCGATGTGAACGCCACCACGAGGACGACCGTCGCGCCAAACGCAAGAACGACGTCGGGCTTGCGTAATTTATGGACCACCATGATGCCGCCGACGAGAATGAAGGGGAGCAGTGGGATATTCCCCGCGACCCACCAGGTCGCAGAGACGCCCAACAGAAGTGACGAAAGCGCCACGGCGAACGCTGCCGGGTTAAAAAGATGCTTCTTCCCAATCGCGAAAAGGTACTTGGACGCCATCGCCCATGCCGCTATAGCAGCAAGCGCTGTGGTGCCCGACATGTCCGCAAACGCGACGGGAGGCAGGATGAGTACGAGAATGAGCGGCGTGATGAAGACGGATTCAATGTTCGGTACCGCCTCGAACACCCATGCAAAGAATTCATTTGAGAGCCATGCGGAAACCAAGAGAACGAGAGCCGACCACAGAAGCGTGTCTGAAGAATACGGGAGAATCCCGACGATGCTGAAAAGAAGCGCCGCAGAAAAGAGCGCGAGCAAATAGTACAGCACCAGCCGATACATCGTGGTGCGGTCAATGAATGATTTGAGTGCCTGTATCATGGTTTCGTGTAGGCGGAAAACCCGCTCGTGAACGTAGCGACCCCGCTTTTATCTATCATATAGCCTTCAAAGCCCGGCAGATTTTCAATAAACACGATTCCGCTCCGCCCCATCGCGAATGCCGCGGTTGCAAAACGATCCGCCTCAAGAACATCCGGGCCGATAACGGTGATGCTCACCACGTCTGTCAAATTTTCTTTGGGTGCGAGCGGATTATAGATGTGTGCGCCACGCATATACGAACCGGACGTCGCAACCCCTTTCCCCTGCGGGTACACGACCTTCACTATCTCTTTCGTATTAAAAGGATTCCAGATACCGACGCTCCACTCCTTGCCGGCATTCTTCCCGCTCATCGCGATATCGCCGCCGGCATTGACGAAGAAATTCTCATAACCCGCTCTGCGAATGAGCCCGGCTGTATTGTGTATCGCCCACCCCTTCACGATGCCAGACGGGTCAATGAGGCCGTCTGGCCGGCGAATGTCAAAATAACCGTGCGTTTCCTTTTTTGTCTTCTCGGCGAGGGCGAACACCTCTCTCATCTCCGTGCTTATCGTGCCATCAACAACCTCTCCGCGATTGACGCGCGATATCTCGCTTCCCTCCTTATAGGTACTGAAACGTTCGTCAACAGAAACAAGGTAGCTGAATGCGGCATTCAGTGTCTCTTCTACGTTCTCCCCAACGATCTCAATCTCGATGGGCATGCCCATGATCGGCCGCATCTCCCGCATACTTTATATTTTAGTATTTCGCCAACGCGAGCGCGCTCGCGAGTGATTGCTGGAATGCGCCGCTCGTTGCGGACGCGCCAGAGATAATGTCCACGTTCGCGCTCTGCGCCTGAATGGCTTCCTGGGTCAGCATCGGCATCGCCTGGCTGTTGATATAGACGGATGTACTGCGGTCATTCGGATACGAGAGGAAGGCAACATTCGTGATGAGGCCGTTCTTAATCGTTGCCTGCACCTGCACAAGCCCGTAGTAAGCATCGGCGACACTTCCGGTATAGACGCCGTCTTTATAGCCGGTCTTCGCCGGCGCAGGAGCGGGCGCTGGTTTCGAAGCTGCTTTTGGAGCAGTCGGTGTTGGAGTTGGAGTTGGCGGTGTGCCAGCAGAAGGTGATGGCAAAATCGTTATGCCGTTATTCGCCGTTGCACCGACTTGAGTACTCGGTGCAGTGCTCGGTGCCGCGCTTGACGTGCGTGAGAAAATATAAAAAGCCGAAAGGCCGATGAAGATGATTGCGACAGAAAGTCTTTTCATAGATACATTCTATAGTACTGACGAATGAAACTTTTGTTTCTTTCCATGCACTCCACTATAGCAGTATGCCTTCTTACACACTAGAACAGCCGCAACTTCGCACACTTCTTTCTCTGTCCGAGAAACACTCCTCCTTAGCGTAAGAAGAACTAAGAAAGATTCCCTGTGTTGAAACGTATTAACTGGCAAGGGATGTGAGAACGCTTAATTAACCTGTCTCTGTATTCCCGCACGACACTCTTACTCATCTAGATCTTACTTATATGAAAAATAAAATGGGATATCTTGTTTCTGGTTTTGTGCTTCTCGGCTCCCTCCTCACCGCCGGCACGGCGTTCGCGGCTGGTCCGGGTCCTGGATTCGGTCACGGGATGCGGCCGGCCATCGTCGGCACAGTCGCCACGGCCCCGAATGGAAGCGGCGCCTTCACGGTCACTGCGAAGACTTGGCGGCGCAAGGGCACGGCAGCTACGCCGACGACAACGTATACCGTTAGTACGACCAGTACAACCACCGTCACCAAGGGCGGCGCACCCTCAACCGTCTCGGCTCTTGCCGTCGGCGATGTGGTAGTGATACGAGGCACAATAAGTGACGCAGTGGTCACCGCCACAAGAATTATTGACCGGGTAACGGGTCATCCAAGAATGTTCGAAGAGAGATGGGAAAATGCCTCCGGCACGCCCGCTGGTGCCGGGACGCCGTTTCCTGTCGGTAACGGCCGGCCGGTCATCGGAGGAAATGTCACCGCCGTTAACGGAAGCTCTCTTACTGTGACCAATGCAGGTACCGTCACCTACACGGTTGACGTGGCCAGCGCAACCATCACGAAGGCCGGTGTCACGGGAGCAACGACCTCGAATATCGCTGTGGGAGATAGCGTTATCGTGCAGGGCACGGTAAATGGATCTTCGGTAACCGCATCATCCGTCATTGATAAAGGAAACATTCCGGCGGGCACCAACCTTCCGGTACACCGCGGGTTCTTCGGTATCATTGGGAGATTCTTTGCTCACCTGTTCGGGTTCTAAATAGCGCAATCGCTTGCCGTGTCGCTGATTCGACAGTCGTGGCACTCTGCCGCGACTGTTTTGTTGTCTGGGCTATACTAAACAGATGAAGACGGTGATACAAAATCTCCAAGCACTCGCGACCAGTAGTGTGCGGACAGATGCGCTCGCGATTGCGGAGGCCGGTTATGCAGCCGTTACTATCGACCGCGCCATCGAGAAAAAGGTTCGCGTGGAAAACGAGCAACTTTCTATCGGCGAAGCGACCTATCGCCTTGCGGGGCGAAGGGTCTTTTTCGTCGGCGTCGGGAAGTGCGCGGTGCGCGGCGGTCGCGCAATCGGGACGATTCTCGGAGACGCACTGAGCAGCGGCATCGTGCTCGATGTCTCCGCCACTGATGAAGCCGGTATTCCAAAGATGGAGGCCTATGTCGGTACGCACCCGCTCCCGACCGAGGTAAACGAACGGGCGAGCAAGCGCATTTTGGAGTTCCTTTCCGACCGCCGTGAGGATGATCTCGTTATTATGCTCATCTCAGGTGGCGGCTCGACTCTGCTCTGCCTCCACGACACACCCATGACCTGTGCGGACGAGACCGTCCTGTTTGAAACGCTCACCGCGCGCGGCGCGCCGATACAAGACATTAATATCGTGCGCAAGCACACCTCGCGCGCTCGCGGTGGCGCGCTCGCGGCCGCCGCATATCCGGCCGAAGTCATCTCGCTTATCGTCTCGGATGTGCCGGGGGATGATCTCGCGACTATCGCCTCCGGCCCGACCGTGCTGGACTCTTCCACGGTCGCTGATGCGCAGGCGATTTTGGAGCAATACGATATACCCTCTTCAGCAGGAATCGCGTTCTTAGAGACTCCCAAGGAAGAAAAATATTTCACGCGCGTTACCAACACCCTCTTTCTTTCCGGCCAGGACGCCCTTGCCGGCATGCAGGAAGAAGCTGCCCAGCGAGGATACGCGACACATGTCGTGGGTGATCATTTCACCGGCGAGGCGCGCAAGCTCGGGCGCGCTATCATCGAGAAACTCCATAGCAGCGCTTCAAGAACCGCCCTTCTCTACGCCGGAGAGAGCACGGTGACGCTTGGGACGCATGCGGGCGCAGGAGGACGCAATCAAGAGATGGCCCTTGCCGCCCTTATGGACGTCCGCGACGACGAGCTTCTCCTGCCCTTCGCCTCTGACGGGCATGACAACACCGAGCACGCCGGGGCCATCGCCGATGGGACCACCCGTGCACACGCGGACGAAAAGGGAGTATCGGCAGAAGAGTACCTGAACGCGCATCGCTCGTATGATTTCTTTGCAACCGCCGGCGATGCGCTTATAACGGGCTATACTGGATCTAATGTGTCTGATCTTATTATCGCGCTAAAAAATTAACCATGAAGGACTCATTCATCCTCTGGTTCAAGGAGATAAGCATGGACAATGTCGCGCAGGTTGGCGGCAAGAACGCTTCTCTAGGAGAACTCATCCGCGCCGTCGAGCCGAAAGGAGTTCGTATCCCGCACGGTTTCGCCGTGACTGCCGCCGCGTACTACCACTACCTTGCGGAGACTGGCCTCGACGTCTTTATTGAAGAAACGCTCAAAGGACTCGATACGAAGAACCTCAAAGAGCTTGCGCGCCGCGGCAAACTCGTACGCGAGAGGATGCGGGCGACGCCGCTTCCACGAGGCCTCGAGAAGGCTATCGTCAAGGCTTACGCGCTCATGGAGAAGACATACGGGAAAGGGACCGATGTTGCCGTACGGAGTTCCGCGACCGCCGAGGATCTCCCGGGGGCCTCGTTTGCCGGGGAGCAGGAGACGTACCTCAATATTCGCGGCGCAGAAGATGTGGTACGCGCCACGGTGTGGACGATGGCTTCCCTCTTCACCGATCGCGCCATCTCATATCGCGCTGACAAGGGTTTCAACCACATGAAAGTGGCGCTCTCGGTCGGCGTACAGAAGATGGTGCGCTCGGATAAAGGCGCCTCCGGCGTCATGTTCACGGTCGACACCGAGAGCGGCTTTCGCGACATCGTCGTTGTGAATGCAACTTACGGTCTCGGCGAAATGATCGTACAAGGACACGTCACGCCGGATGAATATCTCGTTTCGAAATCGCGCATCGGCAAAGCACTCTCACCAATCATCTGGAAGAAAATTGGCACGAACTCAAAGAAGATGGTCTACGCGACCGGTCGCACGGCCGTCCAGCAGACCAAAGTTGTCGCGACGCCCGTTGCTGATACAAGGCGATTCGTGCTCTCGGACGACGAGATTGTCACGATGGCGACCTGGGGCGCAATTGTCGAGACCCACTACTCGGAGCGCGCGAAAAAATGGACACCTATGGACATGGAGTGGGCCAAGGACGGCATCTCGGGCGAACTTTTCTTGGTGCAGGCACGCCCCGAGACGGTGCAGGCAGGACGCGACTTTTCGAAGCTCGTTGAATACAAGGTTTCTGGTCAGGGGAAAGAACTTGTACGCGGAATCTCGGTCGGCTCAAAGGTCGCGACAGGAAATGTCCATGTCATCAAGAATCCGAAACAGATCCGAGAATTCAGAAAGGGCGAGATACTCGTCACCACGATGACTGATCCTGATTGGGAACCGATTATGAAGATGGCGTCGGCCATCGTGACCGATAAGGGCGGGCGCACGAGCCACGCGGCGATCGTCTCACGCGAGCTCGGTCTCCCCGCCATCGTTGGCTCGGGTAACGCGACGAGGGCGCTCAAGAACGGCATGCTCGTCACGGTCGACACGACAGGGAGCGCTGGCGTCGTTACCGCCGGCAAGGCGCAGATACACGTGCGCGAACACTCACTTGGCGTGCTCCCCGTGACGAAAACGAAGATCATGGTGAACATCGCCTCGCCAGAAATAGCTTTCGAGAATTCCTTCCTTCCCGTCGCGGGCGTCGGGCTCGCACGCGAGGAATTCATCATTGCTTCCACGATTGGTATGCACCCGCTCGCTCTCATCAATTTCAAGAAGCAGTCACCGAAAGTGCGCGCCGCGATACAGAAACGGATTGCCGGCTGGGACAATCCTATCGACTACTACGTCGACAACCTCGCCTACGGCATCGCCAAGATAGGCGCGGCGTTCGCGCCGAGGCCGGTCATCGTGCGCTTCTCCGACTTCAAGACGAACGAATACTCCACGCTTCTCGGCGGCGCAGATTACGAACCGCAGGAAGAGAACCCGATGATTGGATGGCGCGGCGCCTCGCGGTATTACGATCTAAAGTTTAAGGATGCCTTCGTACTCGAGTGTCGCGCGCTCGTGAAGGTGCGCGAAGAGATGGGGCTCGACAACGTCATCCCGATGATTCCCTTCTGCCGCACCACGCATGAGGCGGAGCAGGTGCTCGACATCATGCGCGCGCACGGCCTCGTCGCGAAGTCGCTCGCGAAGAGCGGAGAGAGAGTGACCCCTGTTTATATGATGTGCGAGATACCTTCGAACGTACTCCTCGCTGAAGAATTTCTGGATCTCTTTGACGGCATGTCCATAGGCTCAAACGACCTTACCCAGCTTACGCTTGGTCTCGATCGCGATTCCGGCATCGTCACCCATATCGGCAATGAGGATGACGAGGCTGTACGCGCGCTCGTGAGCCAAATCATCCGCAAATGCGCCGCGCGCGGGAAGTACCTCGGTATCTGCGGACAGGGCCCTTCGGACCTCCCTGATTTTGCCGAATTTCTCGTGAAGGAAGGGATCCCGAGTATGTCCTTAAACCCTGACTCCGTCATGAAAACGCTTGAGCACGTCGCCGAAATTGAGGAGAGGACATCACGATAATGTATGCGTATTGATCGCGTCGAGGCTACCTCCATTTTTGACACGCGCGGACGAGCAACGGTAGAGACAACTCTCTTTGCACACACGTTTTCGGCGACCGCATCGGTGCCGTCCGGTAAAAGCACCGGGGAGTATGAAGCATGCGAATTGCGCGACCCTGACGGCGGCGTTACGCGCGCGGTCGCGAACGTAAACGGAGAGATTGCACGGGCGCTGACGGGGCAGCGATTCGAGTCACTCGATGCGCTTGACGCGTTTCTCGTGAGTCTTGATGGGACGCCTGACAAGTCGCGTCTTGGGGCGAATGCCCTTCTCTCCGTCTCAATCGCCGCGATGCGGCTGTCGGCCCTGCTTGAGGGAGTGCCGCTCTGGGGCGCAATCGCGAAACGCGCGGGGACGACGCCCGCTGCGCCGCGACTATACGTGAACGTTATGAACGGCGGCGCGCACGCGAGCTTCAAGCTCCCATTCCAAGAATACATTCTGGTAATTAGCGGGGAAACCCCGAGCGCCTTCTCGATGGCGCAGGAAATGTTCACGAAACTTGGCGAACGCCTCGGCCGTGTCCCCATGGGCGACGAGGGGGGCTATGCGCCGACATTTGACACGCTTGAGCGACCCTTTGAACTCCTTGCCGAGCTGGTAAAGGAGTTCCCGAACACGAGTATCGCCATTGATGCAGCGGCAAGTCAATTATTCCACGACGATACCTACCGGCTCCTCGGGAAATCATACACGCCCGAGGAACTCGCTCGTCTTTATAAAAGCCTCGCCGCGCGGTTCCCCATCGACAGCATCGAAGACCCTTACGACGAAAATGCCCATACAGATTTTACCCGCCTTACGGCGATGATTGGAGAAAAGATTCTCATTATTGGCGACGACCTCACGGTCACGAATCCGACGCGCATAAAAGAGGCCGCTCGCAACAAAGAAATAAATTCCGTGCTCATCAAGCCGAATCAGATTGGCACCGTCGGTGAGGCGCTCCAGGCGGTGCGGGAAGTCTCCGCTGCAAGACTCAAAACCATTGCGTCACATCGTTCCGGCGAAACAGAAGATACGTTCATCGCCGACTTTGCCTATGGCGTCGGGGCCTACGGCCTCAAGGCTGGCGGTTTCGCTCAAAAAGAGCGGCTCCTCAAATATAACCGCCTCGTTGCTATAGGGGACGAGGCGGGAACAGTGTAAAATGCCCGTATGAAGATACATTATTTTTCTGGGGAACCGTGGGAAGAAGCCTACGTACGGGCAAAGCTTCCGGGCGAGGACATCACCTTCCATGAAGGGTCGTTTTCTTCCTACGCGGAGCTCACGGATCCAGAGGCGACTGTCCTCTGCACCTTTATAGAGTCTCACATCGGCGAAAAGGAGATGGACCGCTTCCCCGCTCTGAAGCTCATCGCGACTCGCTCAACCGGTTTTGACCACATTGATCTCGCCGCGGCGGCCGCAAGGAACATTACCGTCGCAAATGTTCCTTCCTATGGAGAGAACACGGTGGCCGAGTTCGCCTTCGCTCTCCTGCTCGCGCTCTCGCGGCGCATCATCGACGCCGACGAGCGCGTACGCGAAGGAACCTTTTCGCCAAAGGATCTGCGCGGATTCGACCTTCAAGGAAAAACGCTTGGTGTCGTCGGCTGCGGCCATATCGGCATGCACGTCATTAAGATGGCGAACGGCTTCGGGATGAAGGTCCTTGGGTTCGAGGTGCACCAGGACCCCGACCGCGCGAAGGAGTTTAACTTTACGTACGCGTCTCTGCCAGAACTGCTTGCGGCCTCCGACATCGTCACGATTCACGTTCCTTATAACGAACACACGCACCACCTCATTAATAAGGAAAATATAGTTGGTATGAAAAAAGGCTCCTACCTCATCAATACCGCCCGCGGCGCAATTGTCGAGACCGACGCGCTCGTCGACGCGCTGAAAAGCGGTGTCCTCGCAGGAGCCGCGCTTGATGTCCTTGAGGAAGAAGGCGGCCTTTCTGAAGAGACCGTGCTACTTACGGCGCCACATCCGAACGCTGACGCGCTGAAGATAACACTCGAGAATCACTATCTCATCTCACATCCGCGCGTCATTGTAACCCCGCATCTCGCCTTTAATACCCAGGAGGCTGTCGAACGCATTCTCGATACGACCATGGACAACATCCTGCACTTTGCGCAGGGCTCACCAACAAACGTCATCTCTTAGCCAGACGACTCTTACATCCGCCCCCGAACCTTCATCGCCTCGCTGATGCGCGTAAGGGCGAGTGAGTAAGCTGCCTGGCGAAGCGTAACTCCCCGCTCGCGCGCGAAGTCGGCAACCTCGCGATACGCGTTCCGCATCGTCGCCTGCAGCTTCATCTCGACATCCGCATGGCTCCACCGCTCTCCCGTATGACCTTGTACCCACTCAAAATACGAGACTGTGACGCCTCCGGCATTTGCGAGCACGTCCGGGATGACCGTGACGCCCTGCTCCTGCAGACGATCATCTGCCTCGGGCGTTACCGGCCCATTCGCGATTTCGAGGATAGTGTGTGCTTTCACTGACGCGGCATTTGCACCGGTGATTTGTTCCTCGAGCGCTGCCGGTACAAGGATATCGGCCGCGGCGGTGAGCACGGCATCCGCACCCGCGCTATGCGCGCCATCGCGCGCCGCAGCGAGCACGGAACCTGAGCGTTCTTTCTCGGCAAGTACGGACCCGATATCGAGTCCATCTTCGTGCACGAGCGTCCCTTTTGAGTCTGCAAACGCAACGACCTTTGCTCCCATCGTTTGTAGGAGCCGCGCCGCTTGTGCCCCTGCGTTTCCCGCCCCCTGCACGGCAGCCGACAGTTTTGACGCGTCAGACGACCGGTCCTCAAGAAGCGCGGCAAGTACCGCGACCGCGCCATCAGCAGTCGCAGTATCGCGGCCGGCGCTGCCGCCGACCGCAAGTGGCTTCCCCGTAATCATCGCGGGAAGGCTCTTGCCCACAATACGTTCATATTCATCAAGCATGACCGCCATGATCTCGGGCGTTGTATAGACATCCGGAGCGGGAATATCGATATGGGGGCCGAGGTGCTCTGCAAATGCGCGTACATATGCGCGCGCAAGTTCATGAATCTCTTTTTGGGACAGTTTCTTAGGATCCACCGCGACACCACCCTTCGCGCCACCAAGCGGAATGCCGACTACTGCGCACTTCACCGCCATCATGGCCGCGAGCGCCGACACCTCGTCCTCGTCCGCGCCAGGATGAAAGCGGATACCGCCCTTGTAGGGACCACGTGCGTTATTGAACTGCACGCGATAGGCCGGAAAGGTTGCCGTACCGCCCGCGTCAAGTGGAATGGTCAGGTTGGCGCGCAGAACTCGATCAGGTGTCTCAAATGCCTTCAGCTCTACCTCGGTGAGCCCGATAAGCTGCGCTGACTTATATAGATTTTGTTTAAAGTATTGGAATGCGGCCATAGTGATGTAGTAGTTAGTACTCTACCACCAGCAAAAAATTTCTATGGGGACAGCGTCTTAATAGGGCCACGGTTTCTAACCGACAGATTCCCGTTTTATCCGTTCAAGCGCCTTTGTGAGCGCCTCTAATTCCGCCTTGGACAATACAGAAAATAAAGGGCTCAAAACCCTAAGCCCGTGCGCGATGGCCTTTTTCAGCTCGGCCTTCCCTTTCGCCGTGAGTATGAGGCGTGACGCGCGCCGATCGTGCTGATCCGTGCGCCCCATGACGAGTCCGCTCCTCACAAGCCCGCTCATGAGCGAGGTCGCCGACGGCGCGGTGATAGAGAGGTAATCGGCGATATCTTTCATCTTAGATTCGTCGTGCTCCCCGATGAACTTCATCGTCTCAATCCGCAACCAGGTTGACGGGTCGAGTTTTTTATCCTTGGCGAGGGTGGTACGCATGATCCTACGAACGGCAAAAAAGAGTGACGTGACGCGCGCAACCTCTTGGGAGTTATGTCTTTGTGTCCGGGGGACGCGTTTTTTCATATCCGTATTTCTATTATCCACCCGCCGACGCCTCGGCGAGCACCTCGGGTGGGATATCCCCCTTACTCACCGTCGTTCTCAGCAGAAACAGTGCGACCAACGCACCCACGAGCATCGCCGCCGCCGCATATCCGAAAACAGTACCGTACGAGAGAAGTTCCGCCTTCAATATGATGAGTTGTCCGGCGACGGCGAGCACGGCCGGGGCCGTGCCGAGGATGTGCGAATTCTGTGCCACCATAAGCACATTCGCGTTGGTCGCATTCGTAAGAATGGTGCTGAAGATTGCGATGCCAAATGCTCCGCCGATATTGCGCGTGAGGTTCAATAGTCCGGAAGACATGCCTACCTCGTGGATCGGCACGGCTGTTGTAGCAGCGCTCGTAAGCGGCGCCATGCCAAGCCCGAGGCCGGCGCCGAAAAGGACGAGCGGCATGACGAAATCAATCGATGTCATCGTGGGGTCGAGATGGATGAGCTGGTAGAGGCCGAGGGCGGAGAGCGCCATACCGAAAGAAACGGTATAACGAGGATTGAACGAACTCGCTAGCCGGGCGCCGAGCGGGGCGAAGACCGGAAGGGCGAGTGCCATCGGTACAAACAAGTAGCCGCTCTGCGTTGCCGTGTAGTGGAGGAATGTCTGGGCGAAGACCGGGAGGAGGAGCATCGCGCCCATCATTCCCCCAAAAGAAATGAAGGATACGATTAGCACTGAGACAATGACCGGATTGCTGAAGAATTTAAAATCGATGATGGGGTGCGCGTGGCGCGTCTCCCACAGGTAGACGAGTGCGCCGAATACCACCGTGCCGATATAGCAAAGGACGCTCGCGAGCGAGAGCCAACCCCAGTCCTGGCCACGATCCACAACAAGCACCAGGCTTGAAATGGCCCCTGAGAGGAGTACCGCGCCGAACCAGTCGAAAGTGCCGCGTTCCCCGGGTCGATCGTGCGGCAAGAAGAGCAGGGTCATAACAAGACCGGCAATACCGATGGGCAGATTAATGTAAAAAATCCAACGCCAGGAAAAATTGTCGACGAGATAGCCGCCGAGCAAGGGGCCGATGACTGCAGATACGGCAAACGACGAGGACCAGATGCCGAGCGCCTGGGCGCGCGCCTTTGGGTCGGTAAACGATTTTGCGATGA
>JAJXYL010000035.1 GCA_021780575.1 bacterium | reverse complement strand
GGTGCGGGAGACATGGAGGGTACTATACCCTAGCGTTTGTCTTTTCGTAAGCTCGCTCGTCACATATGTAGAAGCAAAAAGACCGCCTTCGGGCGGTTTTTTGCTTCTTTTTGTGGAGGTGCGGAGAATCGAACTCCGGTCCGAATCCGTCTCTGAAAGCGCTTCTACGACGCGTAGTCCTGATTATCTTTAGGAAAGGGCGCGAGGAATCAGGACGAAACCGCTCCTTTCCGATCCCTTATTTAGATGTGCCCTCCGGGATAAGAGACATCGATTCTACAGGTGATTCCGCCTATCCCTCCTGCTGTAGAAACCAGGGAGAGAAAGACGTCGCGAGGCGAGAGGCCGTTAGGCGACCGCGTACGCGAACGCAAAGTCCTTCATACCGAAGTACGGGGACTTCACGCTTGCAAGAGTGTTCTTGGCAAGTTTGTTTGCTCGTGGATTTGGAGTGGCATCGAGCGTGCACTGCGTCGCACGTCTTTCAAGGTACAGACCGTCAAAGCCGGTCACCCCCTGCCATGTCATGACGCGTAAACGTCTACGAACTGACAGCGACTGATCGAATTATCGGTTTTTCAGGACGCGCCCCGCTTCGCGCAGGGCATCGCGCTTCTTCAAGTCTTCGCGACGGTCCTCCTTGCCTTTGCCGCGAACGATTGCGATGCGCGCCTTCACGAATCTGCGGGAAGTATACACCTCAAGAGGGATAATTGTCAACCCCTTCTTCCCTTCGGCGGCGGCAAGATACGCTATTTCTTTCTTCGTGAGGAGGAGCCGACGCGCGCGTTCGGGGTCATAGCTTTTCGGGGCATTCGCCGCCTGGTACGGCGGGATGGTCATGCCGACGATGAACGCTTCCCCGCCGCGGATCACCACGCGCGCGCCATCGAGCGACCCCATTTTATTGCGCAAGGACTTCACTTCCTGCCCGGACAACTCCAAGCCCGCCGCGAAGCTCTCCAGCGGCGCATACTTGAGCGTTGCCTTCTTATACTCGACGAGGGTCATGTAAGGGAGTATACCCTGGCACCACCGTCGCCAGCACCCGCCTCTTCTAGCGGCGGGACTTCGCGCGGTCGTTCTCGGTCAGGTACTGCTTGCGCAGACGGACACTCTTAGGAGTGATTTCCAGGTACTCGTCGTCCGACATGATCTCCATCGCGCGCTCGATGGAGAGATCGAAGATCGGCACCAAGGTAAGCGCCTCATCCATGCCCGAGGAGCGGACGTTGGACTGATTCTTCCCCTTTGTCGGATTCGCCATCATCTCTTCACCCTTTGAGGTATTTCCGATCACCATGCCTTCGTACACTTCCGTCGCCGGCTTGATATAGAGTTGGCCGCGGTCTTGGAGATACCAGAGCGAGTAGCCGAGCGCCTTGCCGGTCGCCATCGATATCATCGAGCCGACCTGGCGTTTCTTTATTTCGCCCGCATACGGTTGGAAGCCGATTACTCGAGACGAGAGGATGCCTTCGCCCTTCGTATCGATTATGAACATGTTTTTATAGCCAAGAAGGCCGCGCGTCGGACCAACGAGCGTGAGGCGCACGATGTTGCCGTGTTGGATGAGATTCTGAAGAACGAATGCCCGCGCCCCTAGCTTCTCGATGATGGCGCCCTGGAACTCCGACGGCGTATCGATAATAACTTCCTCAAACGGTTCTAGCTTCATGCCGTTCTCTTCGCGAATGATGACCTGCGGCTGGGAGACCTGGAGCTCGTACCCCTCGCGACGCATGTTCTCGAGCAGGACGGCGATGTGGAGCTCGCCGCGACCGCTGACACGAAAGGCTTCCGCGCTTGAGAAGTCGATCTTCAAACCGACGTTGATCTCGAGCTCTTTCTCAAGCCGATCACGGATCTGGCGACTGGTCACGTACTTCCCCTCCCGTCCGGCAAAGGGGGAATTATTGACGAGAAAGTTGAGCGCGATGGTCGGCTCATCCACAGCGATTGCCGGCAAAGGTGCTGCGGATTCATCTGTCGTGACGGTCTCTCCGATATATATGTCGGGAAGCCCCGCGACGAGCACAATGTCGCCTGCCGACGCCTCATCCGCCTCAACGCGCTCGAGCCCTTTGAACGTGAAGACCTTGGTTGTGCGGCCTGTGCGTGTCTCACCGTCCGGCTTCTTTATAAAAACGTTTTGATTCGGCTTCACGGTGCCTGAATAAATCCGGCCGACCGCGAGGCGGCCCATGAAATTGTCATAGGCGAGATTGAACGGCTGGAGCATGAGAGCCGCATCGGCAGAAGCGTCTGCGTTGGCCGGCGGAACCTTCTCAAGGATTAAATCCAGAAGCGGAGTGAGATCCTTCCTTTCATCGGCGAGGTTCTTTATCGCGATGCCTTCGCGCCCGATTGAATATATGACTGGGAAATTCGACTGCTCGTCGGTGGCGCCGAGCTCGAGAAAGAGTTCCAGCACCTGCTCTTCCGAGCGCTCCGGGTTCGCGGCCGGCTTGTCTATTTTATTGAGCACGACGATAGGCTTCAGGCCGAGCTCCAGGGACTTCTTGAGCACGAAACGCGTCTGGGGCATCGGGCCCTCCTGCGCATCGACCACGAGCAGCACCGAATCGATGGAGCGGAGTACCCGCTCGACTTCAGACCCGAAGTCCGCGTGTCCGGGCGTATCTACCATGTTTATCTTGGTGCCCTTGTATTCAACCGCCGCATTCTTGGCGTAAATGGTAATGCCGCGCTCCTTTTCGAGCGCGTTCGTGTCCATCGTCGTACCCTCGACTGCCGCACCGGTCTGTTTGAGGATGGCATCGGTCAGAGCCGTCTTCCCGTGGTCGACGTGCGCGATGATTGCGATGTTACGGATTTCCATAAAATAAAAATGGCCGCAGGGCCGATGCGTCTAATATACAACAAAACGCGGCTGATGCAAAGCTCACTGCCGCAAGCCGAGGCCGGTCTCGATGAGATACCAAGCGATAGCGAGCAGGATGAGCGCGGAGAGAGACAGGATGCCCGCCGAGAGGAGAATGGGTACGTCAGACGTA
>JAJXYL010000027.1 GCA_021780575.1 bacterium | reverse complement strand
TCTTGACCCGACATACCGGCCCATAGGATGCGGCGTGTGTGGATAGTCCTAGTACCCACTTAAGATACAGACGGACAAAAGGAAGCGGTTGGTGGATTACTTGAACAAGCTGTCATTGACGGCATACAGGACGCACCATACGGCGCACATCCTCCAGTCTTCACGTTTATAAAACCGCCGTAGCAGACTGGTCATGATTCGGCGAGCTCGTCCTTGCCATTTATTTATTGAGACGATCTGGCAGTGCAACCACATACGAATCCATCCCGCATTCAAAATGCCACCTATACAGGCTGCGCTTCAGACGACCACAGCACCATTTAGCTAACAAAGCATGCAACAGAGTACTCTCGAGGTGAGGATCGAAGAGGGGTTCCTGATTGTAAATCGCCGCAATATGTGACGGGATTTTTGTTATTTTTTGGCCTCTTTAAAGAGAACGTTCTTACGTAGCGTAGGGTCGAACTTATTGAGTTCAATCTTGCGTTCCACACCCTTTTTATTCTTACGGGTCCAGATGACGTGGCTGGACTTCGTAGACTTGAGCCGAATGAGGCGATCTTGTGACATGCGAGAAATGTAACAGAGAGGCCGCGTTTAGGCAACTGTGGCCGCCTTTGTGCGCGCGGTCTTTGACGTACGTTTCTTTACCTCGAAATGCGGCTCGTCATTCTTAATTGAGACCGTGACAGCAGCGCCCTCGGATACGCCCTGCACAACCATGAGCGAGGCGAGCGGCGTCAGTATCCTATCCTGGATTGTGCGGCGAAGCGGGCGGGCGCCGTATTGCGGGTTGTAGCCCTTTTCAGCGAGCCATGCGTGCACCTCGGGCAGTATGGTAAGCGCGATGCGCTTTTGGTTCAATCGTTGTACCACCTCCTCGACCTGGGTATCAACGATACGGGCGAGCGCTTCTTTCGCGAGTACGTCGAAGATGATGATGTCATCGAGGCGGTTAAGGAACTCTGGGCGGAAGTGCTCCTTTAGTGCGTCCATGACCCTTTCCTTCGTCTCTTCGTAGCGCGTCGCGTCGGTCGCGCCCGCCTTGCCGAAGCCGATATGTGCGAGGCGGTCGATGAATTCTCCACCGACGTTGCTCGTGAGTACGATGACGGTGTTCTTGAAATTGACCTTGCGCCCCTTGCTGTCGGTGAGATGTCCTGAATCCAGCACCTGCAGGAGGATGTTGAACACCTCCGGATGTGCCTTCTCAATCTCGTCAAAGAGCACCACCGCATACGGGCGATGCCGGATACGCTCGGTCAGGGAGCCGGCCTCTTCGTAGCCGACATAGCCGGGCGGCGCGCCAATGAGCTTCGCGACCGAGTGCTTCTCCATAAATTCGCTCATGTCGACTCGCACGAGCGCTTCAGCGTCGTTGAACATAAATTCTGCAATCTTCTTCGAGAGTTCGGTCTTCCCCACGCCGGTGGGACCGAGGAAGAGGAAGGATCCTATGGGTCTATTGGGGTCGGAAATGCCCACGCGGGAACGCTTCACGGCATCCGTCACTTTCTTTACCGCGACGTCCTGGCCGATGATGCCTTTCTTCAAAGCCTCTTCCATGCGCGAGAGCTTCGTCATCTCCTCTTCGAGCATCTTCGCAACAGGAATCCCGGTCCAGCGGTTCACCACTGCAGCGATATCCTGTTCGGTCACCTCTTCGTTCAGCACCCGGCGCGACTTCTGAAGCGTCTTTAGACGCTTCAACTTCGTCTCAAGCTCTTTTTGCAGTTGCGGAATCTTGCCGTAGCGGATCTCCGCGACAGTCCCGAGATCGGCGCTGAGCTCGGCGTTGTCCGCCTGCGTCTTCAGGGCTTCGAGCTCGGTCTTATTCGCGCGAATGCCCTCGAGCACCTCTTTCTCGTTCTTCCACTTGAGCTCGAGTTCGCTCGTCTTCTCCTTCAAGTCGGCAATCTCCTTGTCGATATTCTTGATGCGCTCTTTGATCTCTTTTGCGCGCTCTCCATCTAAATCTTTCTGGAGCGCCTGCCGCTCTATCTCGAGCCGGCGAATCTTGCGGTCGGTCTCCTCAAGCAGGGGCGGCTTGTTTTCAAGCGCGATGCGCAGTCCGGAGGCCGCCTCGTCGATGAGGTCGATGGCCTTGTCCGGCAAGAAGCGGTCGCTGATATAGCGCGCCGAGAGCTCGACTGCCGCAACGATGGCGCCGTCGGTGATACGCACACCGTGGAAAAGTTCATACTTGTCGCGGAGTCCGCGCAAGATGGCGATACCGTCTTCCACTGAAGGCTCTTGGACGAACACTGACTGGAAACGGCGCGTAAGCGCAGCATCCTTCTCAATATATTTCTGGTATTCCTTCAGGGTAGTCGCACCAATAATGCGGATTTCCCCGCGCGAGAGCGCGGGCTTGAGCATATTCGACGCGTCCAGGGAACCCTCGGCACCGCCAGCGCCCACAAGCGTGTGGAGCTCGTCGACGAAGAGGATAACCTTCCCTTCCGCGCGCTCAACTTCCTTCATTACATTCTTCATACGCTCTTCGAATTCTCCGCGATACTTCGTGCCTGCGATCATGAGGCCGAGATCGAGAGAAAGAAGCTCTTTACCCCTTAGCGATTGGGGAACGTCACCGGTGGCCATGCGGGAAGCGAGTCCTTCGGCAATCGCCGTCTTCCCTACCCCTGCTTCACCGATGAGTACCGGATTGTTCTTCGTGCGGCGCGCGAGAATTTGGATAACCCGATTAATCTCAAGGTCGCGCCCGATGACCGGATCAAGCTTATTCTCGGCGGCAAGCTTCGTGAGATTGCGCGAATACTTGGTGAGTGCCCGGAAACGCTTCGGTTCCGCAATCTGACCGTCTTTCGAGCTCTTCAGCTCTTTCAAAATGGCAAGTGCGGCGTCGCGGCCAATCCCGAAACGGGCGAAAATATCCGCAGCAGAGCCAGGGTGCTCGATGACGGCAAGGAAAAGATGCTCCGTACCAACAAATGTGTCGTTCATGCGCGCCGCTATCTTTCCCGCCGCTTCAAGCGCCTGTGCGAGATCGGGCGTGAGATAGATTTGATACGACGGAGAGAGCACCGTCGCGTTCTCGGGCACCTCGAGATGTTCAAGCACCGCA
>JAJXYL010000046.1 GCA_021780575.1 bacterium | reverse complement strand
TAGCGCGTGTCATGCTTCAATAATCATTTCTCCCTCCGTTTCATCGTAAAGTACCAGCGACGAATCTATGTCAGCAAGAAAGGAAGAGGGTTCCGACGCATAGTCACTACCGTATATCTTGCGCACACGCGCGAGCGTAAGGATGAGGCGTTCTTTCGCGCGCGTCATCGCGACATAGAAGAGACGCCTCTCTTCTTCCTCATCCCGATCACCTGTCGCACCCATGCCCTCATGCGGGAAGAGGCCTTCCTCCATACCGCTCACGAAAACCGTATTGAATTCGAGACCCTTCGCTGCATGCACAGTCATGAGCGTTACCCCCTTTTTTTCTCCTTGATCCATCTCGTCCTGATCACTCGCGAGGGCGGCTTCGGCGAGGAAAGCCGCGATACTCTCTTTACCAGGAACACTGTCATGCCGTGCGGCGACCGAGGCGAGTTCCTCGATATTCTCGAATCGCTCTCGATCTTCATCGCCCCCTTCATCAACGAGCGCGCGACGCATACCGTTCTTCTCAACGACGAGTTTCACGAATTCCGAAGGCACGAGCGTCTCTGCTGCCCACGAGAGTTCCGTAATCACACGTTCAAATGCTTCCACTTTCGCGAGCTCACCGGCGCGAAGTGCCGCGCGTTCTCCAGCCGCGAGCTTGCCAAGCGTCACCTTACCGATACCGCGCGGCGGCGAAGCCGCCGCGCGGAGCTTGTCGACTTCTCGCGATGAGTCCATTGCGAGCCGCATCCACGCAAGCGCGTCTTTCACTTCTTTGCGCGCAAAGAACCGCGTCCCGAGTAGCTTGTAGGGTACGCCGGCGCGGAGGAATCCCTCTTCGAGAGCTCTCGACTGAAAGTTGGTACGAAAAAGGACGGCAATCTCTTCGGGCTTCCCCCCCTCGCGGAGCAGTTTCCGTATCCGAAGCGCGATCCAGCGCGCCTCGTCCTCGGCGCTCCGCGCGATGTGTATAAGGATTGGCTCTCCCGAGGCTTTCTCGGTCGTTGCGTATTTCTCCTTGCGATTCTTGTTCTTCTCGATGACCGCATTTGCAGCGTCGACAAGGTTTTTGGTGGAGCGGTAATTGTGCTCGAGAATTATCGTCTGCGCCTCTGGATATCTTTTTTCAAAATGTAAGATATTCTCCATTTTCGCGCCGCGCCAACCATAGATTGCCTGGTCTCCGTCTCCGACGACAAAAAGATTTTTATGTTTCCCTGCAAGAAGCGCGGCGAGTCGCTCCTGGAGAGCGTTCGTGTCCTGGTATTCGTCGATATGGATATAGCGCCAGCGGCCTTGTGCAAGTGCACGAACGTCTTTGTGTTCTTCAAGGAGGCGCACTGGGAGCGCAATAAGATCGTCGAAGTCCAGCGCCTTTTCAGTGGCAAGTGCACGCTCGTAGCTTCGCCACACTTCGGCAACAACCCGGTTACCGAAGCTTGAACGGCCGTGCTTTTCAGCAAATTCCTGGGCTCGCATCCCTTCCCCTTTATGGCGCGAAATCCGTCCAAGCACCGCGCGTGGAGAAAGCTCCTTTGCCTCAATACCGGACGTTTTTAGTGCTGTAGCGACCGCTTTCTCCGAATCGTCGCGATCATATACGCTGAAAAAGCGCGGAACGCCAATGGCTGTGCCGTAACGTTCAAGAATTTCTCGACCAAGACCGTGAAAAGTGGCGATGAATGGGAGGCCGTCTCGCTGAGACTCCTGTGGTTCATGCGGAGCGAGAAGCATCGCCCGAACCCGTTCACGCATCTCGCGAGCGGCTTTATTGGTGAAGGTGACGGCAAGAATCTGATCCGCGGGAACCCCTTCGCGGATAAGGTGATAGATACGCGTTGTGAGTACGCGCGTTTTCCCGCTCCCTGCACCTGCAAGAACAGATATTGGACCGTCCTTTGCAAGAACGGCGCGCTTCTGGGCATCATTTAATCCTTCGAGGTACTTCACTAGAGGAATATAGCGCACAAATCGCTTTCCACAGCACCCGCAACCGATGGTTGACTACTCGCCCCGACCGGCTATACTCTCCCTATCGACTGATACGGAAGCATTCAAGAAATGGCTTATATACGTGAGTATGTAAGCCATTTTTGTATTTGGAAGACCAACCGAATCCCCCTGTTCACCTATAAAATTCAACAAAAAATTTCTCATATTAGGGCCCGCGGTTCTGGCATTCCTCATAACCCTACCAAACTACGCAAACGCGTTTTGGCTGTTTTCTACGAGCGCTAACGCGGCGGATAACACACTACTCCTTGACTCTTCGGCGCAGGCACTTGCTGCGGCGACAAACTACAATCCAGACCCAAATAAAGGTCTCACTGATTTGCTCGCCATTAGCGACAATGCGCTCGTGGCCCAAAATGGGCCAGCTGGCTCTCTCGCGGATGTCGCGAGCTCTACGCCTCCAGATCACATTTCAATCTACGTGGTACGCCCGGGCGATACGCTCTCAGAAATCGCTTTGATGTTTAACGTCTCAGTGAATACCATCGTCTGGGCGAACAATCTCTCGGGTACTAAAGATGTACACCCGGGCGACACGCTCATTATCCTTCCAATTTCCGGCGTTAAGCACACGGTTATAACGGGCGATACGCTCAAATCAGTTGCTAAAAAATACGACGCTGACGCAAATGAAATAGCGCAATTTAACGGTCTTGACCCAGCGACACCGCTCGACGTTGGTTCAACCATCATTATTCCAGACGGTGAGGTTACGACAACCGTGTCGAGATCAATAAGCGCGTCACACAAAATTGGTCGTGAGCCATATCTCGGCGGTAGCGGCCCTGCCCAGAATGGGTACTACATCAACCCGTTACCTGGCGCGCGCATCAACCAGGGTATTCATGGGTGGAACGCCGTTGATCTTGGTGGTCCTGGAATTATGGGGACGCCGATTCATGCCGCGGCAGACGGAACCGTTATTGTTGCTCGTAGCGGCGGATGGAACGGCGGCTACGGCAATTATGTTGTCATCACGCACGGTAACGGAACACAGACCCTGTACGCGCACATGAGGAACGTTGCCGCCACACGCGGGCAAACGGTCTCGGCTGGACAGATCATCGGTTACGTCGGCTCGACCGGTCTGTCCACCGGGGCGCATCTCCATTTTGAAGTCCGCGGTGCGGCAAATCCTTTCCGGAATTGCAGCGTCGGTTCTGTTTGCGAACCACAATAAAATAAAAAGATCGCCTCACTGAGAACCAGCGGATTCGTCTTTTGGTACTACGACCAATGGACGTCAGATGACATACGTACATATGAGCTCTTGGTATAGGAGTTTCCTCATACAACCTACGGACGTGTAGGGAAACCATACTCGCTACCTTGCCACCGGTATCTTCCGAGACGATTGCTATGGTCAATCCGACACTCTGATCCA
>JAJXYL010000041.1 GCA_021780575.1 bacterium | reverse complement strand
TCGCGCCCTTGCCGATGATGATTTAGCGAAGTACCTCAACAGCCCCGAGACAGAGCTCTATCACAAGTCGGAGGTTCTTTTCGGCATGGATGCTGCAAAGGACGCGATACGCACGCGGAAATTCACTCTGCTCGTGGAAGGGCAGATAGACGTGATTCTTGCCCACCAGGCCGGCTTCGAGAATGCTGTCGCGCTCTCCGGCACCGCTCTCTCCGACAAGCACCTTTCCCTGATGAAGCGGTTCAGTGAGAACCTCATGCTCGTTCTCGACGCGGATCGTGCCGGTCTCGCCGCAACGGCGCGCTCGGCTGCGCTTGCCCTGCGCGCCGGGCTTCGGGTAAAGGCCGCCCGACTCCCCTTGGGGAAAGACCCTGCAGACCTCATCAGCGAAGATGCTAAAGAGTTCGCGAAGCGTGTGACTGCGGCGAAACCGATAGTTGAGTTTTTTATTGCAGAACTCGCACAGACCGAGCGCGATCCGCACCGGCTCCTGCGTTCCGTCGAAGAGACCGTGCTCCCCCTGATTATCGCAATAGGAAGTCCGATGGAGCGCGAACACTTCATCCAGGCCACCGCACGCGCTCTTGGGCTCTCGGGCGAAGCCGTCCGCGAATCGCTTAAGCGCGTGGCGAAACATCCAGAGGCCGCGAGCAGTACTACAAGCAGGGAGCGGCCGAGTCGATCTCCCGCGCGTTCACCGCGCGACAGTCGAAGCCAACAGCTCCTTGCGGTTATGCACGCCTATCCCGGCACGCCTCTTGCGAAGCGTATAGAGTCAGAGTATTGTCGAATTACCGAAGCCGAGCATCTGCCTTTGGAGATTCCCTCGGAGCCGGCGCTGTTTACAGCCGAACAGACGTTTGGTGAGGGCCCTCCCGAAGGTGCAGCGGACGAGCTTCTCCGCGCCTTTGAAGAAGCGGTTATCCGCGAAGCGTACCAATCAGCCGTGGCCGACCTACGAAGAGCCGAGTCCTCGGGCGATGTAACCGTTGTTTTGCAGGCGCAGGCGTTGTGTGCGAAGCTCTCCGCACGCCTCGCCTTGTTCGGTGCCTGATTTATTTTATCTTCGATATGGCAAAAAAACCTATTAAAAAAAAGAAGAGCGCCAAAAAAACCGCACCGAAGCGGAGTGCGAAGCGCGCACCCGCGAAAAAGAAGAAGCTTACGAAGAAGCAGATCGTGCGTTCTGCGACGCGTAGCGCAAAGGCGAAGGCTCTGTCGCACAAGACGCTTTCGGCTGAGGCGCTTATTGAGAAGGGTAAGGAGCGCGGCTACGTTACCTACAGCGAAATATTGAAATCGTTCCCCCACGTCGAAGACGACGTCAATTTCCTTGAATCGCTCTACGAACGTTTTGCTACCGCAGGCGTCGACGTGCTCGAAGGTGGCATGCTCGAGGACGCCGCTGACGAATATCTCGCTACGCGTAACATCAAGGATCGGCATTCCACCGGTTACGATTCCATACAGATTTATCTGCGTGAGATTGGTCAGTACCCGCTTCTGACCGCTGCTGAGGAGCGCGAGCTCGCGAAGCGCATTGAGAAGGGAGACGCGGAAGCGAGGAATATACTCGCGCGGTCCAACCTGCGCCTTGTCGTCTCCATCGCGAAGAAATATGTCGGCCGCTCGCCCGACCTCACACTTCTGGATCTCATCCAAGAAGGGAATCTCGGCCTCTTCCGTGCCGTCGATAAATTCGACTGGAAGAAGGGCTATAAGTTTTCAACCTACGCGACCTGGTGGATTCGCCAGGCGATTACGCGTGCCTTGGCTGACCAATCGCGCACAATCCGCATCCCCGTGCACATGGTGGAGACCATCGCAAAATATAAACAGGTCTCGCGTCGTCTCTCGCAGGCCCTGGGTCGCGATCCGCAGGCGGAAGAGATTGCAGTGGAGATGGGCGTCGAGCCGGAAAAGATTTATCAAATAGAGAAGATTAACCAGGATACGCTCTCCTTGGAGAACCCTGTCGGGTCTGATGACGAAGAGAAGTCGACCCTGGGTGACTTCATTCCCGACGACAAGATTCCTTCGCCAGTGCAAGAATCTTCAGAGCGCATTCTCGCTGAACAGGTGCGGGCTATTCTTGACGATCTCTCGCCGAAAGAGCGCAAGATTCTCGAGATGCGGCACGGCCTTATGGACGGCATCTACCATACGCTTGAAGAGGTGGGGAGGGAATTCGGCGTCACCCGGGAACGCATCCGTCAAATCGAGGCAAAGGCGCTCGAAAAGATCCGCACTCACGATAAAGCGAGACATTTGAAGAGCTATTGACCTCATCACACGATAAGGTGTGTCGCCTACAGCCCGCCTAGGCTTTTGCGATATACTCATTCCCATGAAGCGGAAAAGGAGCGCCGTAATGAGGAAGCAGACATACCCCATCAAGCACTGGAGCCACTCATCCTTGATGGCGTTCTTGCGCAATCCGCTCGCGTGGTACAAGCGCTATGTGGAGGAAATTTACGATACGCCCCGGACTCCCGCCTCTATCGTCGGGAGCGCCGGACACAAAGCCCTCGAACATTTCTACAGTGGCGCGCCGAAAGATACCGCCGTACAGCTCGGTCTCGAATATATGCACAATATCGCGGATTTCGAGATTGATTTCGGCAAAGCGAAGACGCTTCGAGCGAGAAAGAAAAAACGCAAAACGATGGAGAGGGAATACTTACAAGCCGTTTCGTATTATCTCGAACGGCCACCAAAGCACAAGGTGCTTGGCGTTGAAGTCAGTGGAGTGGTGGAGGTAGAAGGGCTCCCGCTCCCGATAAAAGCGGTTTCTGACCTGGTGGTTGCGTCGAGTCTCGAACGAGGCGCGGTCGATATCGTGGACCACAAGTTCGTCACCTCCTTCTCCAAAGGCGGCGCGGCCAAACCGCTTTTCATCATTCAGGCGCTCTTTAATTATTACACGGTCCGAGAGATGTTCGGGAGGCCGGTGCGGCGCTTTATCGTCTACGAGTGTAAGAAGACGAAGAATGCCGACGGCTCCCCGCAGATGCGGCGCTACGTAATCGATTTCCAGGCCCACCAGGAAGATTTCAAAGTATTCCATCGCCTCATTGCTGACGCGACAGAGGAAATCGCTCGACAGCGCACCTACCTACCGAATCCTTCTGACATGTTCGAGGGAGACAATTCTTTTGACATTTATCGGCTCGAACTCGCGGACGAATAAGTTATTGTTTTCCGAGCGCTTGGTCGACAAGCTGTTTTACCGCGTTGTAGGAGTAGGCGCCGTCCATGACGACAGGGTCCTTACCGTTCGTCACGATGACGGAGAACGGGGCCCCGGTGGCCCCCATAAGAAGGGCGTTCTGTCGGTCGGCGGTAATGCGCGCGTCGAGCGCCGGCGAAGCGTTCGCATAACATGTCGCGAATGTCTCGCCAGAAATCCCCACCGA
>JAJXYL010000031.1 GCA_021780575.1 bacterium | reverse complement strand
GGCGTACGCCTGGGAGCAACAGCCTCACAAGCCCGCGCCGGCGGAAAGGCAGCAGCAGGGACAGTTCCAAGGGCAAGGGCAGGCCCAGGCCCAGGGACAGGGGCAGAGCCAGCAGGCTCTTTCTGGTGCCGCTGCCAGAGCCTCCTCTAATGCTGATACTGACGTGAAGACCAGCACCGTTGTCGGCGTGACTACGGGATCGACAACGGTGAAAACGGGTCCGACAAGCGCGACCGGTGGTACTGCCACTGGTGGCAGTTCGTCGCTCACTGGTTCTGGTAATGGTGGCGGTGCGACGCTCGGAGACACGGGTAACGGAAACGGAGCCCATGTCAGCACCGAGAATCACCTGATGTATCTCGATCTGCCAACCATACCAGCGGTTGCCCCGACCGTGACTGGCACCGGGGGGATTGCAGTCACCTCACAGTGTGGCCCGCTCAAGGAGGTGTTTCAGAAGCCGATACAATATCTCCTTGTGGGCTACTTTGGCACCAAGACCATTACGATTGACGGCCAATTCACGGACGTCCTAGGACCGGTCATTGGCGAAGACGGGAAAGTGAAAGAGTTTGACATGGTTAATAATCGCGATGGTACGGTCTCCGAATGGGGAACGATTTATACCGAAGCAGCGATAATCATCTCGAGCTCCGTTAGCAAGCAATTTGCCATTGGAGGTTTCGGGACATCTGGTGGTGGTGTTGGTTCGAACGGTGTCGCCGGTACGATTACAGGAACGGAGCGCATCATCGCGCTCGGTCGCTGTGAGTACCGGAGATTCCAGCTTGTGCCGACATCCACAGTCGATTCGTTGAAAAAGTAGCTTCGGTACCCGGGTACCCTTTAGACCTCGCGCATATTCTGCGCGGGGTCTTTTTTTCCTGTCGAACGGAAGGGCACACACTTTTTTAGGACTGGTTTTCATGTTAGAAATGAAGCAGCGCCACAGCAGGCGCTGTTCGCATACTCTGCCGGGGTAGCTCAGTTGGTAGAGCGAGGGTATCGTAAACCCTAGGTCGCCAGTTCAATCCTGGCCCCCGGCTCCCGAATATCTTGATATACTCGCCTGCATGGACCAAGCGAGAGAGGCGCGCCTGCGAGAACTCGAGGCGATGATGGCGTCACCCGATTTTTGGCTGAACAAGGAAAGGGCACAGGCGTTGGTAAAAGAATATCAAACGCTCAAAGAGGGTGGTGGCGGGGGCGATCCACACGACGCGGGTAACGCAACTTTTGCTATCCTCGCGGGCGCAGGAGGAGACGACGCCGAGGACTTCGCGCGTATGCTCCGCCGCATGTATGAGGGCTACGCTGGTAAAAAAGGCTGGCACGTACGCGAACTCCATGCCAATGAGAATGATCACGGCGGCTACCGCAATCTCACGCTCGAGATTATGGGTTCCGGCGTCTACGGCCGTCTGAAGCACGAAGCGGGCGTGCATCGTTTGGTCCGCCAGTCGCCTTTTAACGCGAACGCGAAACGTCAAACATCTTTCGCGCTTGTTGAGGTACTGCCGACCCTTGTCGCCGCCGACAAGGTCGCCCTCAACCCGGACGACCTGGAGATGCAGTTTGCGCGAAGCGGCGGGGCAGGGGGGCAGAACGTGAATAAGCGCGAGACGGCGGTGCGTATTCTTCACAAGCCGACCAACCTTTCGGTGCATGTCTCAAGCGAGCGGAGCCAGCTTGCCAATCGCGAGAAGGCGCTGGAGCTCCTAAAAGCGAAAATTTTTGCACAACAAGAGGCCGAGCGGGAGGCGGAAGCGAAAGGGCGCTCTATCGCCGCGACGACTGCGAACGAGTGGGGGAGCCAGATTCGCTCCTACGTGCTCCACCCCTACAAAATGGTCAAGGACCACCGCACGAACCACGAATCCTCGAATCCGGAGAAGATTCTCGAGGGCGATCTTGACGAATTCATAGACGCCGCCGCCGCGGGTGGGGTACAATAGGCGGGACTCATGATTTATTTCGACAAGGTGACGAAGAAGTACGGGGATGCGGCGGCGCTGGAAGAAGTCACCCTCTCCATAGCCCCCAAAGAATTCATATCAATCGTCGGCCATTCGGGAGCGGGGAAAACGACGCTCCTCAAACTTCTTCTCGCCGAGGAACGCCCCACCAACGGAACCGTCTTTTTTGAATCGGTTGACATCAATAACCTGCCAAGTTCGGCACTGCATCATTACCGCCGCCGAATCGGCATGGTCTTTCAGGACTTTCGCCTCATACCGAACAAGACCGCCTACGAGAATATCGCTTTCGCGATGGAGGCTGTCGGTCGTACCGACGACGAGATAAAAAGCGACGTGCCCTACATTCTTGAGCTGGTAAATCTCTCCGATAAGGCACTCCATTTCCCGAGTCAGCTTTCGGGTGGGGAGAAGCAGCGCATTGCTATCGGCCGCGCCATCGTCAATCAGCCCGATATTATCGTTGCCGACGAGCCGACCGGCAACCTCGATCCGATCAATGCGTACGAAGTGGTAGAGATATTGAAGAAAATAAACGAGCTGGGGACGACCGTCGTCATCACCACGCACAACAAGGGCGTCGTCGACGCCATCGGCAAACGCGTTATCACCATTGATAGAGGACGGCTGGTGCGCGACGACACCGACGGGAAGTACGTACTATAATAAGCCTATGGAATGGATGCTGATAAAACGAATGTTGGTGAGTGGGTGGAAGAACTTCGCGCGCGGTGGCGCGGTCTCAGCGGCGACGGTGCTCATCATGACCGTCACTCTTACGATTATCGGCTCACTTATCTTCCTCTCAGCGCTTCTCTCCTTTACCCTTACGACGATTAAGAACAAGGTTGACGTATCGGTCTACTTTGTCACTACGGCTGCCGAGAGCGATATTCTCGCCGTGAAGAATCAGCTTGAGAACCTGCCGCAGGTATCGAGCGTTACCTACACATCCGCTGCTGACGCGCTCACTGCGTTTCGTGCACGGCACGCGAATGACCAGCTGACACTCCAGGCGCTCGACGAGCTTGGCGGTAACCCGCTCGACGCTTCGCTCGAAGTGCAGGCGAAAGATCCTTCCGAGTACGAGAGCATCGTCAGCTTCCTCGAAGCGTCGCCTGCGCTTTCGGTCGGCGGCACATCTATTGTTGACCGCGTCAATTATGCACAGAACAAAGACGTCATCGACCGGCTCTCCCTCGCGATACAGGCGACGCGCGAAATCGGTTTCGCTGTCGTCATCCTCTTTGCCATAGCGTCGATTCTCATCGCCTTTGCAACTGTCCGTCTTGCCATTTATACCGCGAAGGACGAGATCGCCGTCATGCGGCTCGTGGGTGCCTCCAATTCATACATCCAAGGGCCGTTCATCATCACGGGCGTTATCACGGGCGCAATCGCGGCGGCGCTCGTCCTCCTGCTTCTGTGGCCGGCGACTTGG
>JAJXYL010000014.1 GCA_021780575.1 bacterium | reverse complement strand
CCCTTTCACGGCGTAAATCGGGGTTCGATTCCCCGTAGGGTCACCAACTGAAGGGTCATCCCTGCATGACATAGCATCAACTCGCCGTTAATGATATACGACGGCATTCCCCTCGTCAGAGAATTTTTAGCCATCCAACCCTGCTATACTTTACGCATTACAAATAGCTGGCATTTATGTTCACCCTGATACATCCTTGGGCTGTTTTAATCGCGGCAGTTGTAGCGTATCTCGTGGGTTGGATGTGGTACTCCCCTATCCTCTGGCAAAAGCCATGGATGGAAGCGCGTGGCGACTCTGGCGAGAGCTGGAAAACAAACGGTAGGAAAGAGATGCCAAAAATAATGGCCTATGGTTTCGCCAATACGCTCATGATGTCGTTTGCGATTGTGGTATTCCTCACGCTCGTTGGAGTCTCAACGCTTATGCAGTCGCTTCAGGTCGCGCTTCTTCTCTGTTTCGGCTTCGTTGTCACCGTGAAGTTTAACGATCTACTCTACACTTCTCGACCGCCGCACTGGGGCAAGAATGCGCAAATTGTGTTCTTGGTTGACATAGGCTACCAAATAGCCCTCTTTCTCATCGTGGCAGCGATGTATTGGTTCCTGCCGCGGTAATTCCGACAAAAGCGGGGCTATGATATAGTCCCCAGGAAGCGCGGTTAGCTCAGTTGGTAGAGCATCTCATTGACGTTGAGAGGGTCAGGGGTTCGAGTCCCTTACCGCGCACCATGCGACCGAAACAGCATAAGACATACGAGAGAATGCACCAACCGATGCGAGACAGACCGTCTTCTGGCGGGAAGATTTTCATATACGGGAAGCACGCCCTCATGGAGGCGCTCCAGAACACGCCGCAGATCATTCGCAAAGTCTTCCTCGCGCCCGACCTACACGACAAAGAACTGTCTACACTTCTCGCAAAGCACAACATTCCCACTGCCACCCTCACGCCCGGGAGGGGCTCCGAGCTCGTTGGTAGGGATTCCGTCCATCAGGGCATCATCGCCACGATGAACCCATCTGCCCTCCTGCTCTCGCTCGACGATTTCTTAAAAACCCTTGATACGAAAACTAATCCCGGGGTGGCAATCCTGGGTGAAGTGCAGGACCCCCACAACGTCGGCGCTATCATCCGCTCTGCTGCCGCCTTCGGCCTGACGGGCGTGCTTATTCCTGAACATAATCAGGCCGGCGTCACAGGCGCCGTCGTGAAGGCGTCGGCGGGAATGGTGTTCCGTATCCCGCTCATCTCTATCGGCAATGTAAATCACGCCATCAAGGTGTTGAAGGATAAGGGGTTCTGGATTTACGGCCTCGCCATGGACGGGAAAACAACCCTGGGGGCCGAGGCCTTTGCCGCACCGAGCGCCTTTGTCATCGGCAATGAAGGCGCTGGCATCAGGGAAAAAACGCTCAACGCCTGCGACGTGGCGCTTCGAGTTCCCATGCATGCGCGAACCGAGTCGCTGAACGCTGCGGTCTCTGCCGCAATTGTCTTCTACGAGTGGTCGAAGAAACATCCGGAAGCGCTATGAAGCACGATCAGCACCTCGTCTCCCTCCCCTGGGATGATTACGAGCTCCTCGACTCGGGAGAGAATACGAAGCTTGAGCGTTTCGGTGGTGTTATCGTCGGGCGACCAGAAACGCAGGCGCTGTGGCGGAAGCGACGCCCAGAACTCTGGGAAACGGCGCACGCTACCTTCGCCTTCCGCGACAAGAAGGGCGCGTGGGATATGAAAAAGCCCGTGCCGGAATCGTGGGAAATATCGCGGGGACCGGCGCGTTTTCTTGCGCGCCTCACAGGCTTCAAACACACGGGCGTATTCCCCGAACAGGAACCGAACTGGACCTGGGTACGAGATCGCGCAGCGTCGCTCGGGGCGCCGAGCGTGCTTAACCTCTTCGGCTATACCGGTATCGCATCGCTTGTCGCCGCACAGGCCGGCGCATTCGTCACACACGTTGACGCGTCGAAACAGTCGCTCGATTGGGCACACGAAAATGCGCGGCTCTCAAACATTCCCGAAGATAAAATACGCTGGATACTTGACGACGCGCTCGCTTTTGTGAAGCGCGAGGCACGCCGAGGTGCTTCATATGATGGCGTCATTCTTGACCCGCCGGTGTTTGGTCGCGGTGCCAAAGGCGAAGTCTGGAAGATTGAAGAAGACTTCCTCGCGCTTCTTGAAGCGCTTAAAGATATATTTTCGGATACGCCCGGCTCCTTTTTCCTCGTAAACGGCTACGCGGCCGGCTACGCGCCGCGTTCCTTCGCCCAGGCGGTTGAAAGCGCCTTCGGCGAAGTCGGCGGCGAGTGCGGCGAACTACATATAAAAGAGTCTTCTTCCGACCGGGTTATCCCCGCCGGTATCTACATACGCTTTGTGCGGTAAGATAGGCACATGATCGACAAAGATATTGTTATTCTCTATCACGGGAAGTGCCCTGATGGATTCGGCGGCGCATACGCCGCATGGAAAAAATTCGGGGGAGCGGCAAACTATATGCCGGTCGATCATGGGGACGCGCCGCCGGAAGGGCTTGATGGTCGGGAAGTGTACGTGATTGACTTCTGCTATGAGACCCCAGAACAGATGGTCAATCTCGCAAAACTGGCAAAACGTCTTGTCGTCCTCGACCATCACGAAAGCGCGCGGCCACTCGTCGAGGCTGCACCCGAATACGTCTATGATGCCGCACGCTCTGGTGCCACGATTGCGTGGAGCTATTTCCATCCTCAAACCGCGATGCCGCGCTTGATGCAGTACCTTGAAGACGGCGACCTCTATCGATATACCATTCCCGAGACCCGGGACATATTTTCGTATCTCATGGTCCTTCCTTTTGACTTCAATGCGTGGGATGAATTCTCCCGCAAACTTGAGGACGATACGGAACGCGCCGACATTCTTAAAAAGGCGGCTGCTTATACCGAATTTTTCGAAGCACTCGCGAATACTTCAATTGAACGAGCAAAGAAAGTCCGCTTTGAAGGGCATGAGGTCTATTTCGCTGCGACCCATCCAGGCATAACGATGAGGTCATACGTGGGTAACGAACTGTACAAGAAACTCGGTCCTTTTGCGATCGTAGCAACCGCTCACCCAAACGGCTTTGGCGTCTCCCTGCGTGGAAACGGTTCTGTAGACGTATCGAAAATCGCTGAAAAGTACGGCGGCGGCGGTCACCCGAATGCGGCAGGATTTTTCATTCCCAACGGAGCCACGATGCCGTGGGTAGAAATTGAAGAGTAAGTAGGATATGAAGATCCTTGCGATTGAGACCAGCTGCGACGAGACCGCTATCGCGATTGTCGAGGCCGATGGAGACGAAAAAACCGCGCAGTTCCGTATCCTCGGCAACACACTCCTCTCACAGGTAGAGGTACATAAAGAGTACGGCGGCGTCTTCCCCGCTCTCGCGAAGCGCGAGCATGCGAAGAATCTCGT
>JAJXYL010000008.1 GCA_021780575.1 bacterium | reverse complement strand
TCGGTGGTGAGCAGCGTCGTCGGTGGCTAATTCTCTTTCTATGGACGACACACAACACCCACACAGCGGCGAGGCAGAATTACCCGAAGAGATCGGCATGGCCGACATCGCACCCTCGGTGCGCAAAGAGATTCGCGATGAAATCGCCCCGAAGCCGGAGGACGCGCGGTGGTACACCATCCATACGTATGCCGGCTATGAGAATGCCGTAGAACGCAACCTGAAACAGCGCATTGAATCTTTGGGCATGGAGAACAAGATATTCGACGTTGTCGTTCCGACCGAAAAGAAGATCCGAGTGAAGGCAGGGAAGCGGGTCGTGGAAGAGGAAAAGATTTACCCGGGGTATATTCTCGTGCGCATGATCGTCGATGATGACTCATGGTTCGTCGTGCGCAATACGCCAAGAGTCACCGGCTTTGTCGGGGCGGGCAATACGCCGGTTCCCATGGAGGAGTCTGAGGTTGCCTCGCTTATGAAGCGCATGACTGCCGAAGCACCGAAGCACCGTATTGATCTCATGAAAGACGACCAGGTCGTCATCACGGACGGTCCCTTTAAGGACCTGGAGGGTAAGGTGGGCGACATTGACGAAGACCGCGGCAAGGTGAAGGTCATGGTATCGATGTTCGGGCGCGAGACGCCGGTCGAGCTCGACTTTTTGCAAATTAGAAAACTCTAAGGTAGAGTCACATCCATTATGGCTACAGTCGTAAAGAAGATAAAACTCCAGATTCCGGGCGGTGCAGCAACGCCTGCGCCTCCGGTCGGCACCGCGCTTGGGCCCGCCGGCGTGAATATCGGCCAGTTCGTCACCCAATTTAACGAAGCGACGAAGGATAAACGCGGCTCGATTATCCCCGTAGAGATTTCGGTTCACGACGACCGCTCCTTTACCTTCATCATGAAGAACCCGCCGGCTTCAAGGCTCATCTTGAAGGCGCTTGGTCTCGAAAAAGGTTCTGGAAAGGCGAAAGAAACGAAGGTGGGCTCTATCACCCAAGCGCAGATTGCAGCGATAGTGGAGGAGAAGATTCCGGATATGAACGCCTCTTCAAAGGAGGCGGCGGCGCGTACGATTGCAGGCACGGCGCGTTCGATGGGTATTGATGTGAAGTAAGTTTTATAGTCAAAAACGGGCGCGCAGGAGAGTCTGCGCGCCCGTTTGCTTTTTATGCTTCCGGCGCGTAGAGTGCGCCCCGGGCAGTACCAAATGGAAATCAAAAGGAGGCCGTCATGGCATCATCATTCGATGAAATAAGTGTTCGCGTTCTCGCGAGCACAGTGGTAGATCGTGAGGAAGTTCGGGAGTGGCTCGACGAAATGGGGGCAGACGAGTTCGAAATCCCCGGTGAAGAGGCCGTATCTGACCCCGCACTTCTCGTCGCACTTGCAGCCAAGCAGTGCTATATGGCATTTCAGCCCGGACTCAATCCGAACGTCAACAAGGTCCGCAAGGACATGATTGACTACCTCGACAACGTTCTGCGGCAGAGGCACGGCTCCGTTCTGGAACACGCCATACTCACCCTCGGCATCAACGGTTGCTCGCGCGTTTTTACCGGTGAGATGAACCGTCATCGCGCGGGCGTTGGCATTTCTGAGCGGAGCATGCGTTACGTTCGTTACACGAACATCCAGTTCTGGATGCCGGAATGTTTCCGCGATGCAGTCGGAGATACGAGCGAGATCCGCGGCAAGAAGCGGGCAAGTCGTGATCTCCTTACCGCTGAGTTCGAAAGCCAGGAGCGAATGATGCAGGCTTTTGCCAATATCTGGAGGGAAGAGCTATCGCCTGACAGCACCTTCCACGCGAAGAAGGTCCTGACGTCAGCGTTTCGCCGCGGCATCGGCATGGGCATTGCGACGGGCGGCGTCTGGTCGCTCAATCTTCGCGCTCTTCGGCACGTAATCGCCCTGCGCACGGATGCGGGGGCAGAGGAGGAGATTGTCCACGTCTACAAAAAAGTTGGCAGGATTATGATTGCCAGGATCCCAGAACTCTTCGGAGATTTCAAGGAGATTGAGGGGTCTTTTGTTCCTGAGTATTGGAAAGTCTGAGCGTCGCAGCACGCGATGAGCTCAAAGCGACGACCACGGTCGTCGCTTTCTTTTCATGTTTGCTTTTTATACTTTCCGCGCGTAGAGTGCGCCCGGGTTGTACCACTGACATTCAGAAAGAAAAGGGGAAGTAGCATGTCAAGAATTGGCGTCTTGCCGAAGCAAATGCTTCGGGAACTGTGCTCGATGGAATGTATCGCCGGCATTGGCGAGGGGTATCTCAATCCGGCGTCGATCGACTTGCCACTTGCGGAAGAAGCATACCGGCTCGAGAGCATCTTTCTCCCGCTCCGCGGCGAAAAGATACGAGAGCTTTTGCCGCTGGTCGGCGCAACGGAGCATAACCTCAATGATCCGCTCGAGGTGGGCGTACCGTACCTTGTCCGCATCGCGGGAACGTGGAAGTTGCCGGGTACCGTGTACGGCTATGCAAATCCAAAGTCATCAACTGGCCGGCTCGGTCTTTTTTGTCGCATTGTTGCTGACGGGGTCGACATGTACGAAGCGTTGATTGGCCCAGGGTGGACAGGGGAGATGTGGGTGCTCGCGCGCTCGGATTATTTCCCGGTGCTGCTTGCTCCCGGACTCGCGGTGTCGCAGGTGCGGTTTTTTGACGGGAAATCTTTTCTTGATGATCTGCACACGGAGCTTGAGATTAAGATGCACGGGCTCTTGTTCGATCAGAAGAAGCGGAGGTTGTTGCTTGGCGATGTGCGTCGACACGCAGATTCATTTCTCCTCTCACTTTCCGTTGGGAAGAACATGGGATATGAGTGCCGATGGACTCGCAAGATACTCGATCTTCGCGTTGGAGGAAAACTTTCGGATTTCTTTCAGCCGATACATGCTGTCAATGGCACCTTCACCCCGCGCAAGAACTGCTTCTATATCCTTACGACACGGGAACGCGTCATGGTTCCGCCGGATCTTTCGGCAGAATTGCGCGCGATTGACCCGCGTCTCGGCGAGTTCCGATCGCACGCCGCCGGATACATCGATCCCGGGTGGGGGTACGGGGTTTGTGGCGAGGAACTCGGGCGACCGATTACCCTCGAGCTGATTCCGCACGAAGATATGCTGGTACGGGACGGACAGACCATCGCCCGTATCCGCTATGAGTACATGAAAGAAGTTCCAGAAACGGTGTATGACGCCGCTGCATCGAACTACACCAGCCAGCATAACGCGAGGCCATCAAAGTATCTTCATGAGTGATTTTCTATTCACTCAAACCCCGCGCTTCGGCGCGGGTTTTCCTTGCTTTTTATATTTTGTGCATGTAGTGTTCGTGGCGGATTAATTGATTTGTGAGCCATGTCATCCAAGAGGATTCTGGTATGAGTAAATACGTTGTGTTCGATGGTATGGATGGGTCTGGAAAAGGGACGCAGCTGGCGCTCCTCGAGAAAATGCTCGGCTCCTCAACCGTCTTCA
>JAJXYL010000010.1 GCA_021780575.1 bacterium | reverse complement strand
TGCGCAAGCGGCGTGCCGGGCACGTGCATGCCGAACACGAACGTGATGAGCTCGAGCGGAAGGAAAATAAAGGTGATAACAGTCAGTATCTTCATGATCTCGTTCTGGTTCGCGCCAAGGATGGCAATATTGGTCTCGCGCATCTCGGTCGCGATGGCGCGATGCGTCTTCACTATCCGTGCGATGTGCGAGCGTTCGGCGAGGATACGGAGCGAACGTTCGGCAAACGAGGGTCCGAAGAAGCCATACTGGCTGAGCGCGTCAAGAAAGTGCCTCAAAGACTCTTCCTGGTTTGCAAGTTCGGCCTCCATATGGAGAAACGTCCGGCTGATGTTTGAAATCGTGCGTACGGTCGTCCGTTCGCGGCCGCTAAACATCGCCTTTTCGGCGCGCGCGAGGTTACCGGCGGTATGGCTCATATGGTCGCGCATGGCGGTGTAGAGATGCGCGAAGAGAGTCTCAAGGAGGACGTCGGTCGTGACGGGTACCTTCCCCTCAACAAGCTGTTGCGCCTCCAGCAATTTCTTGAGGTGGTGCAGCGGGGCGACCACTTCGTACCGCACCGTCAGGATGAAGTTCTTTCCGACGATGAAGTCGACTTCTTGGCTCTTTTTTTCGCCGTCTTCCGTTCCCTGGGTAGGGAAGTGGAGCACAAGAAACACGACCCCGTCGTCGCCGGTCACGGTCGGGACGGGGGTGGGAGAGAGCAGTTCCCGTTCGATGTATTCGTTTATTGAAAGCTCCTGCGCAACTTTCCGAATCTCGTCTGCGTTTGGTTGCTCAATGTCGATCCACGCCCCATCCAAATATTCGTACCGGAATATCATGTCCCTAGAATACCATGCGTGTGTTGTTGTGAATGGTTCGGATGGTATACTGGCTCGGCATGGATACAAAGGAAACATATCGTCGAGGACGCTCCGTCGCCGTGCGGGGCATTTCGTTCGCGCTCGTCGCTGCGATAGCGTTCGGCGCCGGTGTTGCGATGGGCGGTACGGGTTCGGCGACTTCAATGGCCGCGCACATCCCGCTTGTCGGTGACGGCCTCGACGCAACTCCCAATCCGAGCGTCGATTTCACCGATTTTTGGAAAGCATGGAACGCGCTTGAGACGCACTACGTCATCACCCACGCGTCGTCGACACTCCCCTCGGTCAAGGAACGCATGTATGGCGCGATAGAGGGCCTTACCGCCTCCTACGGCGACCCGTATACCGTCTACTTCCCGCCGCAAGAGGCGAAACAGTTCGCCGAAACCATCTCTGGAAGCTTCGCCGGCGTCGGCATGGAGATCGACGTGAAAGACAATGTCCTGACGGTCATTGCGCCCTTGAAAGGAACCCCAGCGGAAAAGGCCGGCATCAAGGCCGGCGACCAGATCGTCGCAATCGACGGAAAGTCGACAGACGGCCTTGCGGTTGACGCGGCGGTAAACGAGATTCGCGGCCCTATCGGTACGACAGTACAGCTCACCATCGTTCGTGGCGGCAAACCGATTGATTTTAAGATCGTTCGCGACACGATTAACGTCCCCGAGACAGATGACGGCCTTGATGCGGCAAGCGGCGTCTACCACATCGCGCTTTACGAGTTCACTCAGAATTCCGCCGGCCTCTTCGACCAGGCGCTCGCGCGATTCCGGGCGTCCGGCTCAAAGAAGCTCGTCATAGATCTGCGCGGCAATCCAGGCGGGTATTTGGATTCTGCCGTTGATATCGCGAGCCATTTCCTCCCGCGGGGCACGACCATCGTGACCGAAGATTTTGACGGCAAGGCTGACAATCAGGTCCATACCAGTTTCGGCTACTCTGACGTACCGGCAGGAACGAAGATTGTCGTGCTTATTGACGGCGGATCGGCCTCGGCTTCGGAGATCCTCGCCGGCGCTCTCCAGGACAATCATGCCGCAACGCTTATCGGCACCCGCTCATTCGGCAAGGGTTCGGTGCAGACCCTGATAGACCTCGATAAGGGATCGCTCAAGATTACCGTCGCGCGCTGGATCACTCCTGCCGGGCACTGGATTATGGGCAACGGGATTACGCCGGACATTACGGTGCCGTACACCGCCGCTGACGCTACCGCGAAGACCGACCCGCAAATGGCGCGCGCCATCCAATTTCTGACGACAGGCAAATGATAGTCCTTGCGGCAAGACCTTCTTCCGCGTTCGTTCCCGCGCAAAACGCCAGGGCGCGCCTTGCGATTCCGCCCATCTTACAGTAGGGTAGTCAGATGAAAGTCATTTTACTGAAAGACGTGAAGGGGATCGGGCGCGCCCATGAGGCGGTCGAGGCAAAAGACGGGCACGCTCTCAACTATCTTATTCCAAACAAACTTGCCGTTGCCGCAACGCCGACAGCAAAAAAAGAGGCCGAGATGCGCCGCAAACAGGTCACGGACCGTGCCGCCCTCGACACTGCGCTCCTCACGCAGAATATCGCTGCGCTCGCCGAGGCGCGCATCGTCATCAAGGTAAAAGCGAATGAAAAAGGCCATCTCTACGACGCGGTAGGGGAGCCGGAAGTGCGGGCGGCAGCGAAGGAGCAGGCGCACATCGACCTTTCCGAGGATGTAATCAAACTCGAGAAGCCTATTAAAGAGCTTGGCACCTTCGATATCCCGGTCGCCTCCGGCGAGACTTTCGGGAAGTTCTCTATCACCATTGAAGCTGAGGCATAAGGTATGACGCCCGGCGGGGCGCTCGCGGGGAAAGATATTTCAGGGAGCGACTGATATAATTGCATGGTGGAGCAATTCGGACGCGAAAAAAGCAAGAACAAGCCGGATTACCTGCCCCAGTCAGAGGCGGAGTGGCTAGGGACCGGTAAATTTGAAATTGAAAAAGTCCGAATTCACGAAAAGGAAATACGGTGCGCGTTGGTACGCGGCCCCGAACACTCGCCACTCATAACCATGGTTGGCGGTATTCCGCGCGATCCCGAGCGGCGTAAGAATTTACCCCTCATAAATAAACTGTACGGGCATCTGGCTCTTAAGATGCGGGATTATGACGACTCCAGTCTTCTCTATAATCAGCCCGCGACCGGCGGCTCAACGGGCGAGTGGGCAACGGAGACATTCCGCTCGCGTACGGAAGTTCTAGTAGAAACGTCAAAATATTTCCTCGACCAGATTGCGTCATCAAATCTTTCACTTGTCGGCACGAGCGCAGGAGCATATATGGCCATACGGGCACTCCCTCGCTTTGAAGAAGCGGGAATGGGAATCCCAAGAAAATTAGCACTCCTTTCTCCCGCGGCGTTCCCGGCAGACATTGATGATGTGCCGTATGGGGAATCCTTTGGCAACATTATCCGCGAGGATTGGGACGTGACCGAATCCCCGGCCTTTCCGCTCCTCGACGCATATCTTAAACAAGGAGGCTCCGTGTTCATGAGTTTTTTTGAAGCCGATGATCCTCCAATTCCTCAGCACATACAAAAAATCTATAGGGAATTTGCGGAACAGCGCGCCCATGAGGGGGCAGACATTACTACAACGACTATCAAGGGCGTCGCGCATAATTTCAGAAGGATAGGCGTACCAGAAGGCGGAAATGTCGTTGACAA
>JAJXYL010000005.1 GCA_021780575.1 bacterium | reverse complement strand
ATCGCCGACACGAGAGACGAAGTTCGCATCCGAGGAAGACATTGCCGCTATGGGCGGGAAGCGCACGACGCAGTACCGTTTGCGCGATTGGCTTGTCTCTCGCCAACGCTATTGGGGTTGTCCGATACCGATTATTTACGATCCGGCGGGAAAGCCGCATCCCGTTCCCGCCGAACATCTGCCGTGGCTCTTACCGACCGACGTCGACTTCACGCCGACGGGGAAATCGCCTCTCGCTTCGTCAGATGAGCTCCGCGAGCGCGTCACGCGCATTTTCGGCGAGGGATGGACGCCGGAATACGATACGCTCGACACCTTTGTTGATTCTTCATGGTATTTCCTTCGCTATCTCTCGCCTCAAAATACCCATAATTTTTCTGACCCCGAAACCATGAAGAAGTGGCTGCCCGTCAATCGCTACTCGGGCGGTAGCGAGCACACCACGATGCATCTCCTCTACGCACGATTCTTTACCAAGGCGCTCTACGACCTCGCGCTCGTACCTGTCGACGAACCGTTCACCGAGCGTTTTAACCGCGGACTGATCATGGGTCCCGATGGAGTCAAGATGAGCAAATCAAAAGGAAACGTCATAAACCCGGATGACTTCGTAAAGGAATACGGCGCCGACGCGGTACGCCTCTACCTCGCGTTCATCGGTCCTTATAACGAACCGAGAAACTATCCATGGAATCTTGATGGCGTCGCCTCCATGCGGAAATTCCTCGATCGCGTCGAGCGGCTTGTAGAGGGTGCCCGCTCGGACGAGACGCCGGATTCGCTTCAACAGGCGCTTGCGCACACAAGCCAGAAAGTCGCCGAAGACGGGGATCGGTTTAAGTTTAATACGAGTGTTGCCGCTCTCATGATTCTCGTAAATGAACTTGAGGCGTTTCCCGCTATTCCAAAGACGGTCCTCTCAGGGCTTGTCATTCTGCTTGCGCCGTTTGCGCCGCATCTCGCCGACCATCTCTGGGAAAGACTCGGGGGGGAGGGGAGCGTGCATCAGCAGGCGTGGCCAGCCGTACAAGCGGCAGCTGCCAGCGAATATGAGATTGCGGTGCAGGTAAACGGCAAGCGTCGCGGTTCCCTCAGGCTCGCGAGCAACGCGCCAGAAGCCGACGCAGTAGCGACGGCCCGTGCACTCCCCACCGTTGCAGCTATTCTTGGCAGTAGCGAGCCGAAACGGATCGTCTACGTGCCGAATAAGATAATCAATATCGTGGTATAATCCGCGCCATTGACGCTTGATAAGACGTTTGCTATAAATTACACCACATGGCGATAGAAATGAAGGCGAAAAATACTAAGGTGAAACCAGCCTCTTTCTCCTTTGATAGTGCCGCGCTCGTGAAGAAGCTCCTCGCTGCGGCCCCTGAGCGCGCGCGCGAAGTGCTAACACGCCGTTTCGGCCTTGGCGTCAATCCGGAGCACGAGACCCTTGAGTCAATCGGCGATCGCACGGGTATCACCCGCGAACGCGTCCGTCAGATAGAGGCCGCTGGCCTTGACGTTATTCGTGCGAGCAAAGCTTTCAAAGACGCGAACGCCGCCTTCAGCGAACTCGTCCGGTACATACAGTCCCTCGGCGCTATCGTTTCCGAAGAGACGCTTCTCTCTATGCTCGGAAAGGACGAAAAGGCCCGCAATCGCTTTCGCTTTTTCCTAATGCTCGACTCGGCATTCTTCCGCGAACGCGAAACGAAAGATTTCCTCGCACGTTGGCACGTGGACCACGCTACGGCGAAGCGCATCCACGAAGCCCTTTCAAAACTCTACACTTCTCTTTCCGACAATGAGGTGATGTCCGAGGGGGAGCTCCTCGACCGCTTCCTCGAAGAGCTCAAGGAAGTCAACGACGCCTATAAAAATGAGGAAGTGATGAAGCGGTGGCTCACGCTCTCTAAAAATATCGGTAGTAATCCTCTTACCGAGTGGGGTCGCACGACGGCGCCCGCCATCCGCATCAAGGGCGTTCGCGATTACGCATACCTTGCCATCAAGCGCCACGGCGCCCCAATGCACTTTTCCGAAGTTGCAAAGGCAATCGGCTCGCTCTTCTCCAAGAAAGCGCACGTCGCAACCACGCATAACGAGCTCATCAAGGATCCTCGTTTCGTCCTCGTGGGCCGCGGACTCTACGCGCTCACCGAGTGGGGCTATACGCCCGGCGTTGTGCGCGACGTCATTCGCGAGACGATTGATCGAATCGGGCCGCTGAAGAAAGATGAGATTATCAAGCACGTGAAGAGAGCTCGCTTCGTGAAGGACAACACGATTCTCGTCAATTTGAACGACTCGCGGTATTTCAAGCGTTTGAAGGACGGCCGCTATACCGTCGTCTAGGACAAGAAGTGCACAAAGAAACCGGCGATGCTGAAAGGCATCGCCGGTTTCTTTGTTATACTGAACCCTAATGTCGTCAGCACCAAAGAAAAGTAAGTCGTTAAAAGAAATTATCCAGGACTTTACTGGAAAGACCGGCCTCCGATTTGAGCCATGGCCGGTCTTCATCGTCGGCATACTTCTTCTCTTCATCGCGATTCTCTTTATGCGCGGCCTGGCCTTTCTTGCCTTGTCTTTAGCGCTCTTCCTCGCTCCGCTATGGCTGCCGCTTCTTGTCATCGGAGGAGCATGGGATTTGTGGTACATTCTCCAGCGGTCAGAATTTCTTGCCCGCCAGAAATATGTCCTTCTTGAAATAAAACCGCCACGCAATCTCGTGAAGACGCCGCTCGCGATGGAAACATTCCTAGCGACCATCAATCTCACCGGAGGCGAGTCGAACTGGTACGCGCGTTTTTGGGGCGGCACCCGTCCGTTCTGGTCTCTTGAAATCGCCTCTTTTGAAGGCCAGGTGCATTTCTATATCCGGACACGAGAGGGTTTCCGCCGCACCGTCGAGTCACAACTCTATGCGCAGTACCCGGGAGTACAGATTGTCGAGGCGCCTGACTATACGCGATCTATCAGTGCGAAGACGGAAGAGTGGGGCATCTGGGGCTGTGATTTCAAGCATACTGAAGAAGATCCTCTGCCCATCAAGACCTATATAGAATTTGGACTTGATAAGGTGCAGAAGGAGCCGGAACAAGTAGACCCACTCGCGCAGATTATTGAGTTTATGGGCGCTCTCAGTAAGGGTGAGTATTTCTGGCTTCAATTCATCGTACGCGCGCATAAGGGCGAGAAATATGCCAAATCCAACAAAGAAGGCAAGACGTACACCTGGAAGGATGAAGCGAAAGAGATGATAGAAAAAATCCGCGAGGGAACGCGCTCCAAATACTTTGACCCTACGACGGGCAAGGAAATGCCAGGTTTCCCGAACCCAACAAAAGGCGAATCAGAAAAGATGGCAGCCATGGAGCGCAACATCTCCAAGCTCGCCTTTGATGTGGGAGCCCGGGCGGTCTATCTTGCCAGACCGGAAAAATTCAACGGCGGTTTTATCGCGAACATCATCGCCCTCTTCAAACCCTTCAGTAGTGAGGGCTGGAACGGTATCAAAGCATCTGCGTGGATGATGAATTTTGACGACTACCCCTGGGAGATTGGCGCCAGTAAGAAGAAGGATTTCTTCCGCCGCGGACTCGTCGAGGCGTATCGGCGCCGGCAGTTTTTTTACGATCCCTTCTTTGAGGGGGGATTGCGCGCGAAGGACGCGATGGTGATGAGTA
>JAJXYL010000009.1 GCA_021780575.1 bacterium | reverse complement strand
CGATCTAGAAAAAGTGGGACCCATCCCTGGGATGCACGAAAGTGTCCAACTCTGACCGCGACCGCGAGGGGTCGAACCAATGCGGGAAGGGTCCTAAAAACCGTTCTTGTGTTGTCTCATTTGGTGCAGTTCAGTACAGTGAGGGGGCACCAGTCAACAATTTTATCGGTCAAATAAAATCCTCAGCATTTGGAGGCATTTCTGTCGGTTCGAGCGACTCTGATTTCGATGTATCCTCGAAGAGGTTGCTTTTTATAATTCCGTAAGATTTATGTAGGTCAATAATTACTTTTCTCGTCGCAAACGAGAAGTTTCGAGCCGAGTGCTGAGACTATCGCCCGCTTAGTCTCATTGTCATCCCTTTTGAACAAGAGCCTCGCGTAACAGGCAAAATTGATCATCTGCTTGGCCTTATTATCCAACGCGATTTCCTCTCATTATTAACCCTTCAGCGGCCGGACAAGACAATCCTCTCACACAAAATCGGGGAGAGGAGTACCATGGAGGCATGGAGCCTCTTGCCGCGCGGATACGACCACAAAAACTCGACGATGTTGTCGGACAGGAACATCTCGTCGGGGCGGATAAGCCTCTTCGTGTTGCGATAGAGAAGAAGCATCTATTTTCTTTTATCCTCTGGGGGCCACCTGGGACGGGGAAAACAACCATCGCGCGCATTTATGCGCGTGCGCTCGATGCAGAACTCTCTGAGCTCTCGGCGGTATCGGCGGGAAAGGATGACATTCGGAAAATAGTCGGGCAGGATACTAAAGGGAAAGATAAGGTGCTTTTTCTCGATGAGATCCACCGATTTAATAAAAGCCAACAGGATTTTCTCCTGCCCTATGTGGAGAGTGGGGAATTAACACTTATCGGTGCGACGACCGAAAATCCGTCATTCGAGGTTATTGCTCCGCTACTCTCTCGCTGCCGCGTCTTTGTACTAGAACCACTCTCCGAAGATGCGCTTCGAGCTATTGTTAAGAGCACGAAGCTGAAGGTACGGAAAGATGCGTTCGATTGGATTCTCGGGTACGCAAACGGCGACGCACGCAAGGCGCTTGGCATATTGGATGGCGCACAAAGCTTGTATGGGGCAGTGGATACAGAGACGCTCGCAAAAGCACTTGAGTCGCCGCACTTGCGCTACGACAAGAAAGGAGAGGAACACTACGATACTATCAGTGCTTTTATAAAAAGCATGCGTGCTTCGCAGGCGGACGCTACGCTCTACTACCTCGCGCGGATGGTTGAAGCGGGAGAGGATCCACTCTTCATTGCTCGAAGAATGGTTATTTTTGCTTCAGAAGACATTGGTATCGCACAGCCGACGGCACTGGTGGTTGCAAATGCAGTATTTCGCGCTTGCGAAACTATCGGTTACCCTGAATGCGCGATAAATCTCGCTCATGGAGCCGCATATCTCGCGCAAGCAAAGAAAGACCGCTCTGCTTACGCCGCCTTACGTGCTGCACAGGCCGACGTGCACGAGTACGGCAACCTGCCAGTGCCAAAGAAGATACGCAATCCCATCACGAAACTCATGAAAGAACTCGATTATGGAAAAGGGTACGAGAAGTATGATGCAGAGTCATATATGCCAGACAAGATTAAGAAAAAGAAGTACTTAAAATAAAAACCCGGCTCCTGAGTGCCGAGTTTTTATTGAAATGAGTTACTACCAGGCGAGCGAAGTGGGAAATCCTGATTTCTTCTTCCTGGCAATCACGGCTTCACAAGCTTACTTGACTGCGTCCTTGAGAGCCTTTGCTGCGCGGAACTTCGCGGTTCGACTTGCGGCGATGTGGATTGTCTCACCGGTACGAGGATTGCGACCCTGGCGCGCTGGACGAGCCTTCGTTGCGAAAATGCCGAGACCAGCGATTGACACTTCATCACCGGATTTGAGGCCGGAAACGATTGAGTCGATGACCGTCTCGACTGCGCGCTCAGCTTCAGCTTTCGTGGAGCCGAGAACGCCGTGCACCTTGTCTATGATATCTGCTTTGTTCATGAGTATCTGCTAATTGTTAATCCCGCGATCGCGAAGGAGCGGGTATGGGAAGAAGTATAGGAAATGCGCCATTTTGCGCAATACCCTTGCTAGAATACGTGTGGAATTGTGAAATCAGCGCGCGAACTCAACAACGCGGTTCTCGCGGATGATATTAACCTTGATTTCGCCCGGGTACTTCAATTCCTCCTGAATGCGCTTCGCGATATCGCGCGCGAGCGTGTGCATCGCGAGATCAGAGACCTTGCCGGGATTCACAAAAACACGTATCTCACGTCCAGCGGCAATTGCATACACCTTTTCAACACCCGAGAAGGTGCCGGCGAGGCGCTCCAAGTCGCTGAGACGCTCGAGATAGCGGTCAACGGTATCACGACGCGCGCCTGGACGACCACCCGATATAGCATCGGCTACTTGAACGATGATTGCTTCTGGCGTTTCGTACGGATACTCTTCGTGATGCGACTGCATTGCTTGAACAATGCGCTTATCGGCGCCAAATTTCTCCAGAATACGCCGTCCGATCTCCACGTGCGTGCCCTGAACCTCGTGGTCAACTGCCTTCCCGATGTCATGCAGAAGCGCACCGGCGCGGGCCACATCCGCATCAGCGCCGAGCTCAGTTGCGAGCATGCCGGCGATGTGTGCCATCTCGATGGAGTGCTGAAGTACGTTCTGACCATAGCTGGTGCGGAAATAAAGCCTTCCGAGAAGAGCCGTAAGTTTCGGATCAAGCCCGATGACACCAACTTCATATGCCGCCGCCTCACCTTTCTGCTTCATAATATCCGCGACTTCAACGCGCGTTTTCTCAACGGTTTCTTCTATCTTGGCTGGCTGAATACGGCCGTCGACAATAAGCTTCTCGAGCGCAATCTTCGCGATGACACGGCGCAGTGGATCGAACGAGGATAGGGTTATTTTATCAGGGGAATCATCGATAATAACGTCTACACCCGTTGCGCGTTCAAACGCTTTAATGTTACGCCCCTCTTTACCGATAATCTTCCCTTTCATCTCTTCTGAGGGAAGTGCTACGGAAAGGGACATTACTTCAGCATTTACAGCATTCGCGAGGCGGTGAATGGCCGTCGTGAGAATAGCTCGTGCCTTACCCTCAAGACGCTCGCGACCATGCGCCTCAAGCTTCTGGAGACGCAGGAGAATCGCCTCCTCATGGGCGCGCTCTATCTCCGAAAAAAGTTCCTCGCGTGCTTTCTCCTCTGAAAGGTGGGCAACCTTCGCAAGCTCTTTTGAGCGTTCTCTCGCAAGAGAGTCCGCGACTTCTTTCGCACGCGCGGTCTCTCCTTCACGCGCACGCACTTCGCCCTCCTTCTCGTCCAGGTCGCGCTGGCGCAAATCGAGAAATTCTTCTCGCCCGGCGATGCGTTCCTCTTTTGCGGCGACTTTTTCTTCGCGCTCCTCAATAGGCGCAAGGCGCTCGGTCTCAACAACTTTGCCACGGAATTCGGCATCGGCAATAATCTTGGCCGCCTGCTCTTTGGCCTGGAGCAGTTTTTGCTTTATGTCGAGCTCTATCGAGCCCCGCTGAGCAAGTCCGATAAGAACGCGGAGCACGTAGCCAAGTACAACACCACCCACGCCCGAAAGCGCAAGCATAATTAATATAATTTTAAGTGACATACGCCCGCTGTATTACTCCCGTCCCGCTCACGCGGAACAGGGCAAGGTTAAAAGTAGGGGGAGGCGGCGGGACACTCGGATCAGCGGATCGGCAAAGCGGTGTGAGTAGACTCTATCACCCTCAAACTATTTGTACACTTGATCGACAAGACCGTATTTCTTCGCCTCATCCGCCGTCATGAAGAAGTCACGTTCCACATCTTTTTCTATTTTCTCGAGCGTTTGTCCCGTATTTCTTGCGAGGATCCGATTCAATCGTTCGCGAAGCTTGATAATCTGCTTTGCCGTGATTTCGATATCGGTCGCCTGACCCTCAGCGCCGCCGTGCGGCTGGTGAATCATCACTTCGGCGTTCGGAAGTGCGAAGCGTTTATTCTTCTCTCCTGCAGAGAGGAGAATTGCCGCGCCAGACGCGGCCATGCCGACACATACCGTTGAAACTGCCGGTTTTACGTGGTTCATCGTGTCTACCATGGCCAAGGTTGCCGTAACCGAGCCGCCCGGCGAGTTGATATAGAGCGAAATGTCTTTTTTCGGATCTTCCGCCTCGAGGAAGAGTAGCTGAGCAATGACGAGGTTTGCCACGTCGTCGTCGATTGGTCCGCCAAGGAAGACGATGCGTTCCTTCAGCAAGCGCGAATAAATATCATAGGCACGCTCGCCAAATTGGCTCTTCTCAATGACCATCGGAACGAGCATGGAAGCGCGGGGTTGTTTTTGCATGTTCATGGATGCGTTATGTTAAAGCTTATTGTGCGGTCGTTGGGGCGAAAAGCGCGTTCTGTTGAGCGACTCGTTTGCCCCAGGCATAGAACGCGCCTATGACGATCATGAGAACGATAATGATGATCGAGATAATGACTCCCCAGGACTGCCGCTGGTGGGAAGGGGTTCCAGATGGAATAAGGGGTTGGTTTTCCATGGCTATTTCTTGTTCTTGATGTACATCTCGCGCGCGCGTTCGAAGGCAGCGGCGGCCTGAAGGGCGCCCTCGTAGCCGTCGATCTTCACCTCGACCGGTTTACCCTTCAGTTGTTTATACGTCTCGAAGAAGTGCTGAAATTCTTTAAGTTGATGCTGATTGACATCTTTGATGTCCTGGACGTCGTCCCAACGCTTATCGTCCACCGGCACGGCAATGACCTTATCGTCAGAATCGCCGCCGTCAATCATGCGGAGGATACCAACCGGTCGAGCCTTCACAAGAATACCTACGTTGAGCGGATACGTCGTGAGCAAAATGACATCGAGCGCATCGCCATCGTCCCAAAGCGTCTGTGGCACGAACCCGTAGTCGAAGGGATATGCGGCGGCAGAATAATTCGCCCGGTCGAGCTTGATGAGACCGGTTCCCTTATCAATCTCGTACTTATTGTGCGAATCCTTGGGGATCTCGATGATTACATTCATCTCCTTCTCCGTGCCCGGATCAATATCATATAGCAAGTTCATATGCGTTGAGTATATTACTCATCCTTCGCTTTGTCGCGATCTTCTTCTTTGTCGGCTACCGTTTCGTCGCCCGAGGGAAGCTCCGTAAGCTCCTCCTCGGCCGGAAGTACCGTGGTTTGCGGCACTTCATCTGTGACTACTTCAGCACTCTCAGTCGGCATGGCGCCTATCGCCTCTGCGGGATCCTCTTCACTCAATCTGACCGTAACGGTCTCACCGGTAGACTCCGCGACTTCAGTACCGCCCGTCGAGACAATGTCGATGTTCCACCCCGTAAGTTTCGCCGCAAGACGCACGTTCTGCCCACCACGGCCAATGGCAAGCGATTGCTCATCTTCGGAAACGGTCACGGTCGCCCGATGGTCGATCTCCTCGAGAACAATTTCGAGCGGGGTGGCGGGAGAAAGTGCTTCTTTCACGAACTCCTTCGCGTCGTCATTCCATTCGATAATGTCGATGCGCTCGCCGCCCAATTCGCTCATCACGGTGGAAACACGCACGCCACGCTGGCCGACGAGGGAGCCGACTGGATCAACATGCGGATCAAGCGAGGAAAGCGCAATCTTAGTGCGGCTCCCGGGCTCGCGCGCAATGGCCTTAACCTCGATAGAACCGGCGGCGAGTTCCGGTGCCTCAAGTTCGAAAAGTTTCACCACGAACTTCGGGTGCGCGCGCGAAAGTCGCAGGTAGACACCACGAAAACCTTCATCAACCGCGTAGAGATATGCCCTGATGCGCTCGCCCATGCGGTAGCGTTCACCTGGGATCTGTTCTTCGTAGGGAATAATACCTGTTGTACGACCCAGGTCGACGAAAATCGCTCCTCGCTCCATGCGCTGAACGATGCCGCTTACAATTTGACCCTTCTTTTCGCTGAATTCCTCCATCATGGAGAGCTTCTCCGCTTCGCGCACTTTCTGAATGACAACCTGCTTGGCGGTCTGAGCAGCAATGCGACCGAAGTCGTCTTGCGGCTCAAGAGGGAAGATTATTTCCTCACCGACAGAGACACCACGCTTCATCAGCTTTGCGTCATCGAGGAGAATATGTTTTTCGGAATCAAAACGCGGTAATTCTCCCTCGGCAAGATGCTCGTCTTCTCCATGAAACAAATGCCGAGCGGACATATTGAGCGCCTCGTCGGGGGTGGGGAAATGCACGGTGGTGTCATCTACAACCACCTTCACCTGCTCAAAGGAGATTGTACCGGTATTGAGGTCGAGTTTGGCGCGGATAACTTGTCCACGCTTGCCGTATTCTCGCTTATAGGCGGTCGCCATCGCACTCTCAATAGCATCGATCATGGTGAGGCGGCTGATGCCACGGTCCTCGAACTCGCCGAGTACTGCATTGATGGTCTTTAGGTCAATCATATGGAATATGTATGTCGCACTTTTATAAAGAAAGTCCGCGGTGCGGACATTTCAGGTAACGGTAGTATACCAAATACTCTCCGCGCGTCAATATTGTGTGAAAAGCGCATCCTGACGAGGGTAGAGCACGCTATACTTCACTACATATGCACGTTTCAGAGGGGGAACTGAAGGAGTTCATAACCGACTCGGGCCTCGTCGCCAAAAAGGAGATTGATGCCGCCGCTGAGGAAGCGACAACGAAAGGGCAGTCGCTTGGCGATATTCTCGTTTCGCGCGGCTCCCTGACCGAAGATGCGCTCCGGCGCATTCAAGCGTACGTTCTCGGCATACCCTTCATAAATTTAAAAGAGTATCGCATTCCGGCTGATGTTCTGGGGCTTATTCCGGAACCCATCGCCCGTACACATAGTATCGTTGCCTATAAGAAGGATGGGAATTCTCTTGAGGTAGCGATGCTTGATGTCGGCGATCTTGTATCAATAGATTCGGTACGCAAGAAGACAGGCCTCAAAATATTGCCGCGGCTCACCGACACCGAGAGCATTAAATCAACGCTTCTCCAATATCAAAAATCGTTGAAAGATGAGTTCGGCGATATCATCTCCGCTGAGGCCGGAAAGATACGCGTTGTCGGAGAAGGGAAGGACCTCTCAAGCGATGATTTGAAAAAGATGGCGGAGGACTTGCCAATTGTGCGCATCGTTGACACCTTGCTCCGACACGCCATCGTACAAGGTGCCTCTGACATACATATAGAACCAATGGAGACCGAGGTTCTGGTCCGTTACCGTATTGACGGCATCCTGCATGACGCGATGACATTGCCGAAAAATGCAGCGGCAGGCATCGTTGCGCGTATCAAGGTGCTTTCTAATTTGAAACTGGACGAGAAACGTCTTCCGCAAGACGGTCGATTCAAGGTGGAGACAGAGGCCGACCGGGTTTCCTTCCGCGTTTCCATTCTGCCAACTTTCTTCGGAGAGAAGACCGTCATGCGCCTGCTGCGCGAGACTGGCGAGGGATTTACGCTCGATGTGCTCGGCCTCCACGGCGAGAATATGGAGCGTATTCACAAAGCCCTTGCGCAAACGACTGGCATCATCCTCATTAGTGGGCCGACGGGCTCCGGAAAAACGACGACGCTGTACACGATGCTCGACATCCTGAACCGGCCGGATGTCAACATTTCCACCATTGAAGACCCCATCGAGTACCAAATGAAGCGTGTAAATCAGACGCAGGTGAATCCACAAATAGGATTTACTTTCGCCAACGGCCTTCGCTCGCTCGTGCGCCAAGACCCGGATATCATCATGATCGGTGAGATTCGCGACGGAGAGACAGCCGCGCTCGCCATCAACGCTGCGCTCACCGGCCACCTCGTGCTCTCGACCATTCACACGAATAGCGCTGCGGGCGCTATTCCGCGCCTCATTGATATGGGCGTTGAGCCATTCCTCCTCACTTCTACCATCCGCGTCATCATCGGTCAGCGGCTCGTACGCAGACTCACTGAACCGAAGGAGGCATATGCTCTAGACGAGACGGCACGCGCTAAGATCGCAAGCGATGAGGAATTTGAGATTGCCTTTAAGGCTCTCGAGGATGAGAAATTGGTGAAGAAAGGGTCGTCAATCGACGATCTCCAGTTTTATCGCCCAATGCCGTCGGCTGAAAGCGAAGACGGGTACAAAAGCCGCATTGGTATCCACGAAGTCCTCGCTGTCTCGCCCACGATCCGTGACATCATTCTCCACTCAAGCACGAGTGACGCTATTGAAGCACAGGCGCGCAAAGAGGGAATGCTCACGATGCGCGAAGACGGGCTCTATAAAGCCGCGCGTGGCATCACCTCAATTGAGGAGGTCTTGCGCGCCGTAAGCGAGTAATATGAAATTCAACGTCACCATACGAAAAGGAGATGCGGCGGATCAGACTATCGTCATGGAGGCGCCCTCGCGCTTTGCCGTCTATGATCAAGTACAGAAGGATGGGGGCGTCGTTATCAAGCTGGATGAAAAAAGAAAGGGATTCACCCTTCCCGCATGGCTGTCCATCTCCTTCAGCTCTGGAGTCAAACGGATCGAGATAATCCACGTTGCAAAAAATATATCAGCAATGATCAATGCTGGACTCTCACTCTCGCGTGCCCTCTCGGTCATTGAGCGCCAGTCGGGCAATAGGCGCCTAAAGATAATCGTGACCGGGCTCTCGGAATCCATTAAAAAAGGATCCTCGTTCCATGAGGCCGTAGCCGCATATCCGAAAGTGTTTTCGGAATTATTTATCGCTATGGCAAGAGCGGGCGAAGAGTCTGGCTCTTTGGCTGAATCACTGTCCATCGTTGGCCTGCAGATGGAACGTTCTGAAGAACTCGTTCGGAAGATCAAGGGGGCGATGATATACCCAGCAATCGTCATAACAGCCATTCTTATCGTCGGTGTCTTAATGCTTATCTATGTCGTACCGACCTTGACGAGCACCTTTACGTCACTTGGGGTAAAGCTTCCGCTTGCGACGCAAATCATCGTCAATCTTTCTAACTTTATGGTGGCCAATGTCGCCCTTGTATTCGCGCTCCTTGTCACAGTTGTGGTTGGCGGAATCTTTTTCGTACGATCCAAGGCCGGAGGCTCCTTCGTGCTCATGACTTCGCTTCACATGCCGGTTATAAATGAAATCGTCCGCGAAACATATGCGGCCCGCGCTGCGCGCACCCTCTCTTCGCTCCTTTCTTCCGGTGTGCCGGTGCTTGACGCTCTCTCCATCACAAAAGAAGTGGTACACGCAGGCCCTTTTGCGAAGGTGGTGGGGGAGGCCGAAGTCCGCGTTCAAAAAGGAGAACCTCTCTCAACGGCGTTTGCCGAAAACACGAACCTTTATCCCATCCTGATGGGCGATATGCTGAGCGTGGGAGAAGAAACCGGAAAGGTTGCCGAGATGTTGAAACAAATCGCCGAATTCTACGAAAATGATGTTGCTGAGAAGACGAAAGATCTGTCAACTATCATCGAGCCGGTTCTCATGCTCATCATTGGCGCGGTCGTCGGCGTCTTCGCGGTCTCTATGATAGGGCCGATTTACTCGCTCTCATCGGCCTTTTAATGTCCCGCGAACTCCAAGGATTCAGTCTCATCGATGTCATCGTCGGCATTGCTCTCATGCTCATCATTTTTCTTGCGCTTTTCGGTGTTCTTCGAGCGTCCTTGATGCTCTCGACACTCTCAAAAGCAGCGGCTGCTGCCACCGAGCTTGCGAACACACAAATGGAATATTTGCGGGGACTCTCCTATGATGCGCTCGGCACAATAGGCGGTATTCCAGCCGGCCCCGTACCTCAAACAGCAACCTCAACCGTTGATGGCATTTCCTATGCTATACGCACCTATATCGTGTACTATGACGACCCCGCCGATGGGCTGGGAGCTCAGGACTCGGATGGAATTACCACCGATTATAAAATAGGGAAAGTAGTCGTTTCCTACACCTTGGGTGTCCTCACAAAATCGGTCACCCTCGTATCAAATTTCGCGCCACCAGGCATTGAATCATCAACCGGTGGCGGCACGCTCTCGCTGCATATTGTCGATGCAGCCGGTACAAGTATGAGTGGTGCAACCGTGACTATCATCAATACGGCAATTTCACCGGCAGTAAACCTGACCACCTTTTCTGACGCGAATGGCCTTGTGTTGATTGGGGGTGCCGCAACCTCCTCAGAGTATCAGGTGTATGTATCACGCGCCGGATATTCGAGTGCACAAACTTACGCGCGAACAAGCCAAAATATAAATCCGACCCCGGGCTACCTCACCGTTGCTACAAATCAGACTACAAGCGCAACATTTGCTATCGATCGCCTTTCGGCTCTTTCGCTCTCGACATTCTCTCCTGCGATAACGACCGTTTTCAGTGACACCTTTGCCGATTCCTCTCACCTTGCCACTGAAACTAATACTCAGGTGGGTGGAGGTGCGCTTACCCTTGCAGGCCAAGCACTCTCGGGATCGGCGCAGTCAACCCAGCTTGCGCCAAACAATCTCGACGGCTGGGGCATCCTTTCCGCTACTACATCGACACCATCGGGTACGGCAGCCGTAGTGCACATCGGCGACGCCACCGGCAACCCGCTCCCCGACTCAGTGCTCGCGGGCAATAGCACCGGATTCTCATCATTCCCCGTCTCGCTCACCGCCATCGCTACCTCGAGCTATCCGACACTCACACTCCTTGCGGGACTTACGAGTAACTCAACAACGACGACACCCTCGATTCTTGATTGGTCACTCTCGTACACCGAAGGACCAGCACTTCTTCCGAATACTGCCTTCACACTCACCGGAGCAAAGACTGTCGGTACCGATGCAAGCAATACGCCAATTTATAAAACGGTCGTAAATGACAGCACTGATGCAACGGGGCAGAAAACTGAATCGCTCGAATGGGATGCGTACACGCTGACACTTCCTTCGACTCCTCTTATCGAAAGCTGTCCTGCCATGCCCTATGCGCTTGCGCCTGCCACAGCGACTTCAACCGCGCTCATCGTTGGGACCCCTTCAAGCAACACGCTCCCTGTCCTTGTTGAGGACAGCGCGTACAACCCCCTCGGCACTGCAAAGGTGGTGCTTACCGCAAGTGGCTATGCGGCAACCATCCCCACCTCCGCATGCGGGCTTGCTTATTTCAACGGCCTCACCGCCGCTGCGTATACGGCGACCGTGTCCGCCCCTGGATACGCGACGACGACGATTGCCGCTATAAACGTCTCTGGACAAACCGCGACGACGACCGTCATTTTGCCATGACTCACCGCGCCTTCACTCTGGTAGAAACTATCGTCGTTATCTCAATAACAACGCTGATTATCGTTACTCTCGGTATGCTACTCTCCTATTTTTACAAGACAAATGCCTATACTCTTCAGCAAACTATTGCTGTTGCGCAGGCGCGGCAGGGTGTCGAAGATGCGACGCGCTATCTGCGCGAGGCTTCCTATGCGAGCGATGGGTCATATCCGATTGCTCAGGTCGCAACCTCGTCTATTACCTTTTACGCAAACACGAACAGTGGTCCTGCCATCGAGCGCGTAACCTACACGCTCGAAGGGGGTACGCTCTTCCGTACGATTACAGAGCCTGTAGGAAATCCTCCTACATATAGTGGTGGTCCATTAGCGACGACGACGATTGCTGTTTCGGTCGTTAATGACTCACTAACGCCTGTCTTCCGTTATTTCGATGACACTGGTGCTGAACTCACGGCACCAGTAAATGTCTCGAAAATAGCATCTGTAGAAACGACCGTTGTTATCGACGTGGACGTAAATCGAGCACCCACTTCTTTCACCCTTTCGGGCGGAGCAACGCTACGTAACCTCAAAAATCAATTATGAAAAATAGATGGAGACTACAAGGTTCAATCATGCTTCTTGTACTTGTCTTTGGTGGCATCTTCCTCACCATGCTTGCCGCGCTCTCAAGTTTTGTGCTTACTCAAAACCATGCCCAGGATTTCACACGGGCACGTGCTGAATCATTTGATATCGCCGAAGCTGGGCTCGAGTATTACCGTTGGTTCCTCTCTCACTTCCCGGGTAACACCCAAGACGGCACGGGCCATCCAGGCCCCTATTCAGTCACCTACACTGATCCAGAAGGCGGCGTGCTCGGAACTTACACGCTCTCTATTACCAGCAACAACGCCTGCGGCTCAGTGCAATCAATCAACGTCTCGAGTACCGGGGTCGCGACCGATACCCCCGGTGTAAGCACGACGCTTGTTGCCCGCTATGCGGCGCCCTCGGTCGCAGCCTATTCTTACATCGTCAATAGTAGCGTATGGGCTGGCGCCGACCGTATCATCAACGGCCCGTATCACAGCAATGGGGGCATCCGTATGGATGGCACGGTAAACGCCCCGATCTCAAGCTCGCTCTCAACATGGGATTGCACAAGTAATTTCGGCTGCTCGCCTGAGCAAAAGACGGCACCAGGCGTCGTCGGCTCAGGGGGAAACCAGACGCTTTGGTCCTTTCCAACACCTCAGATTGATTTCGCTGGTATTGCGGCAAATTTTACCTCCCTGAAAACAACAGCGCAGGCAAGCGGTATTTATCTCCCCCGCTTCAGCTCTGGAAACAGCCAGAGCGCGGCATATCATAAGGGATATCACCTCATCTTCAATGCCGACGGTACGCTGACCGTGCGGGAAGTAACGAATGTCAACACGCTCTCAAACGTCTATCCGGTCGACGGGTCGTCCGGCTATACAGACGATTACACCCTTATCGGAAACGAGGCAGCCTATAAAACCTACACGATTCCGACAAATTGTGGGCTCATTTTCGTCGAGGACAATACATGGGTCGAGGGCGTCATTCCAAGTAAGGTGACCCTTGTCGTCGCGAATGTGACCAACACCGGCGTTACGCCGAATGTCGTCTTGCACGGAAACATTACCTATGCCTCTGCCGATGGAAGCGACGGACTTACCATCATAGGAGCGCATGACATTCTTATCGCCCCCGACTCGCCGACGAACATGACGCTTAACGGCACATTCATCGCCCAATCGGGAGCATTTGGGCGCAATTATTACTACTATCCGAGCGGCGGGTGCAATGGCCTCTATGAACCGCGCGGCACGCTGACGATTCTCGGCACGACTGTTTCAAATCTCCGTACGGGCACCGCATGGGTTAATGGGTGCGGAAATGGTTCGAACGCAGGCTACCAGACGCGTGTTGACGCCTTTGACCGGCAAAACTCGACAAATCCGCCGCCATTTACCCCTACTACGTCGACTCAGTGGCAGTTTGTTGATTGGCAGCAGCAACAGTGAGCGCGCGTCGAGGCAGACGTGCGCGTGGTATCCTTTACCGATGCTCATTGTTGCTAACTGGAAGGCGTACGTAGAAGACAGCGCTAAGGCGGGGAAGATTTTTTCCGCAAGTAAGCGGCTCGCGAAAACAGGTGCAGGCACGATTGTGCTCGCCCCACCTGCGCCCTTGCTGGGCGCACTTGCGGCAAGAAATAAGTCGCCTGTCGCTTTTGCGGCACAGGACGTTTCGGCAACGACCGGCGGCGCAAAAACGGGTGAAATAACCGCGCAAACCTATGCTGCTGCTGGCGCGACGTATGCAATCATCGGCCATTCTGAGCGACGAGCCACCGGCGACACCGACGCTATTATTGCTGAGAAGCTCTCTCACGCGCTCGCGCATGGGCTCACGCCCATTCTTTGCATCGGTGAAAAGGAACGTGACGGGGGAGGGCGCTATCTCGCCTTTGTGCGCGAAGAATTGACGCGTGCGATTGAACCGCTCACACCGAAGGAACGCGGAAAGATTATAATTGCGTATGAGCCAATTTGGGCAATCGGCAAGACGGCCGAGAACGCCATCGGCCCAAATGATCTTGCCGAAATGGTACTCTATATCCGCAAGGTCATCGCAGAACTGTTACCAGGGAGAAGTTCTCTTCACTCACTCGTACTCTACGGCGGTTCGGTTGAAGTGGCGAATGTGCGAATGCTAGCGGCGAGCTCAGGCGTCGATGGTTTCCTCATCGGACGCGCCTCTGTCGATCCGAATATTTTTCCTTCGCTCGTAAAACAACTTCGGTAACATGCGCACGGTTCGCGATATACAGATTCTCGAGAATATACCGGTACTGGTACGCGCGGCACTGAATGTGCCTGTCGAGAACGGGAAAGTGATGAATGATTACCGGCTGCGCCGCGCATTGCCGACGATTCGCTTCCTCGCCGAACGGGGCGCTCGGGTCGTCCTCATAAGCCATCTCGGCGAGAAGGGGACAGAGACGCTTCTTCCTGTTGCCGAAGCGCTCGGGAAACTCATTCCAGGCGTTTCATTTTTTGGCGAGACCATTGGTGTCGGCGCGCGCGCAGCAATCCGCAATCTTTCTCCCGGCAATATCCTCGTCTTAGAGAATCTGCGTCGCGACCGCCGTGAAAAGGCAAACGATCATGCATTCGCGCAAGAGCTCGCAGGGCTCGGCGACCTGTTTGTCGAGGACTGTTTCGATACGTGCCATCGGATGCATGCGTCTATTATCGGCGTTCCTGCGTTGCTGCCATCCTATGCTGGACTACTTCTTGAAGAAGAGGTGCAGGAACTCACACGTGCACTTCTGCCGGCACGAAACTCATTAGCCGTTATCGGCGGAGCAAAATTCAGTACGAAAGAAACGCTACTCGCAAGGCTGCTACAAACCTACGCGCACGTCTTCGTCGGCGGTGCGCTCGCAAATGACTTCCTGAAAGCGTCGGGGTATGAGGTAGGGAAATCCCTCGTCTCAGACGCGAACGAGGCCGCCATTAAGAAAATCCTCGCAAATCAAAAACTGGTGATACCGATAGACTCGCTGGTGATACCTGCTGGCAGCAAGAGCTCTCCCGACGCGTTCTCCAAAGCGCGCGTTGCTCCGAACGGAGACGTACGGCCTGATGAAATTATCTTGGATCACGGGCCGGGCACCAATACACTCCTTTCCAGACTTGCCGCAAAAGCGGAGACTATTCTCTGGAACGGCCCTCTGGGGAATTATGAAAACGGATTTGTTGATGCAACGAACAGTCTCGCGCGCGCCGTCGCGGACTCGAGTGCGCACTCGGTCGTCGGTGGCGGCGATACGATTGCCGCCATTGAAGGCCTCGGGCTCTTGCCGCGTTTCTCCTTCGTCTCGACCGGCGGTGGCGCTATGCTGGACTTCCTTGCGCAGGGAACGCTCCCGGGCATCGAGGCGCTCACTCCTCACGCAAGCGCCTGACGAATCTTTTCCGCGTTTCCTACGAAGTCGTTTTTGTCACCCTCCGTTTTGTCGGGGGCAGGGTAGACCCAGACATGCGCGTGTGCCACTTCTTCTCCGATGACACGTGCATGCACCTCGTCGACTGAAAACGCTTTCTGAAGCGCGTGCGCCATCTTTTGAACGACTGCAAAATAGACGCCGATATTCGGCACGTCCCAGACCCATCGATAGTGCTGCTTCGGGATAACGAGTATATGACCGGGAGCAAGGGGGCGAATATCGAGAAAAGCGATATAATCCTTGTCCTCGTAGATTCGGTGCGAGGGAAATTCGCCGCGGATAATCTTGCAAAAGATGCATCCTTCCATTGCGTTTCATTCTACAACCGATACCCTACCTAGTACAATCTCCTCTATGTTTCCTCTTCACGATCCCCTGACCGACGCAGTACGTGAAGAACTTGCCACGTATGACGACCTCACCGCCACACTTCTTGCACGGCGCGGCATCGTGACCAAGGACGCTGCCGACAAATTCCTCAATCCCTCATACACGACCCACTTGCACGACCCGCTCGTGATGACCGACATGGAGAAGGCGGCAAAAAGATTCGCGGCGGCAATTACTTCGGGGGAAAGGGTCGCTGTCTGGAGCGACTACGACTGTGACGGCATCCCGGGTGCGGTACTCATGCACGACTTCCTGTCGAAGGTAGGAGCGAATTTTGAAAATTATATTCCGCATCGCCACGATGAGGGGTACGGAATGAACACTGATGGAGTCGGGAGGCTCGCGAAAAGCGGGGTGAAACTTA
>JAJXYL010000020.1 GCA_021780575.1 bacterium | reverse complement strand
TCGGCGGGGGCGCACTTCTGCGTGGCTTGCCGCAGGTACTTTCGAAAATGCTCGGCGTACCGGTCCGGGTCGCGCCAGACCCGCTCTCAGCAGTCGTACGCGGCGCCGGTATCGTGACCGAGAATCCGGCTCCTTACGAGGAATTCTTCATCGATGAAGAGGACATTCTTAGTGAAGCGTAACGCGCTCCTGTCGTCCGCGAATGTTTCGTGGGGGACGGTCGCGCTTGTCGTGGCGATTTTCTTTCTTTTCTTGCGCCTCCTCGTGCCGAATTTCTTCTGGTATATATGTACGCCAGCATTTCGTTTGTCAGATACGCTTGCCCAGACGACCCACGTATTCCTGAGCAGTTTCGGCGACGCCGCGACGCTTACTTTGCAGAATGAGAAGTTGGCGAGCGAAAACGCCGCACTGGTCACGCAGAACGAGGCCTTGCTTCAAAAGATAGACAGCGTCTCGGGGCTTGCCGGCGGTACGGGAGGGGTCACGGCGGGTGTTGTCGCGCGCCCTCCTGAGAGTCCGTATGACACGCTTGTTCTTGCCGCGGGAAGCGAGGACGGCGTCAGGCTCGGCATGGAGGCGTTCGGAGAGGGTAATGTGCCGCTCGGTATCGTTTCTTCAGTGCTCGCCCGCTTCTCGCGAGTGACGCTCCTTTCGGCGCCGGGAATATCTCTAGGCGGGTGGGTCGGACACGGGCACTTGCCGCTCATCATCAAGGGAAGTGGCGCCGGCGCTGTAACGGCATCAGTTCCGCGCTCAGCCGGCATTGTCGTCGGTGATATCGTGTCCGTGCCCGGTCCTGGAAGCCTTCCTGTCGGCACCGTCACCCGCGTCGACAGCAATCCTTCCTCTCCTTCGGTCACTCTGCGCATCCTGCCCCTGCTTAATTTCTTTTCAGTCACGTGGGTCACTCTGCGTGATACCGGTACGGCGCTCCGGGGAGCTTTCTCATCAACGACGCCTCTGTTGCCATGACGCGCGGACTACTCACGCTCCTGGCGTTTGTTTCCACCGTACTTTTCCCGTGGCCGTTCACCGCCCTCCTTACTCTCGGCCTATCGCTGGTTGAGCCTTTGGTACCGCTTGCCGTAGGGCTTTTTGCCGATACGCTGTATTTCACAGCGCAGGCGGGATCACTCCCGCGGTTCACTATCTACGGAGCCGTGGTGACGGCGCTCGCGTTTCTCGTGCGCAGTCGACTAAAGACGAGTATTATCGGTGGATGAAGTGGCGGCGCACACGGCATCTCGACCCGGAGATCGCCCCGGATGAGATATTTCTTGACGCGTCAAACGTGTCGGCCTTTGACCGCGCGCGCTTTGAGGGGCGGCTCGAAAAACCTCTTTCACCCCGGGTATTTGCATATCTCACGGGAGTACTTACCGTGCTTTTCCTCGCTCTTGTTGTTCGTGCATGGAATCTCGAGATATCGCACGGAGCTGAATTCGCCGCTGAAAGCGCGCACAACATCCTTAAAACAAAGACCCTTTTCGCTTCGCGTGGCATCATTACCGATGTAAACGGCGTCGTGCTCGCCGAAAATGTTGAGAGCGGCGACGGAAGCGTGAAGCGCAACTATCCGCTACCCGACCTCGGCCAGATTATCGGCTACGTCTCCTATCCGAAGAAGGATGCGAGGGGCGTGTATTACGATACGGCGGAGACAGGCGTCGCTGGCCTTGAAGCCGAGTATGACGGGCTGCTCGCAGGGAGAAACGGACAACTGCTCACCGAAACAGACGCTGTCGGAACCGTTCGTTCAGAGGGAACGATCGTTAAGGCGGTGGATGGAGGGACCCTGCGGCTCTCGATCGACGCCACCATGGAAGAACTCCTCGCGCGCGCGATCAAGGATACGGCGACCGCTCAAGGATTCATCGCCGGTGCCGGCGTCATTGTGGATGTCACGAATGGTGCGGTGCGCGCCATCGCCTCGTACCCAAGCTACGACCCGAACGTGATGGCAAGTGGCGGCCCCGCAAGCACGATTGACGCGTATAACACGAGTCCGGGGCGTCCTTTCCTCGACCATGCGGTGCAGGGGGTGTACGCGCCCGGTTCTATCGTGAAGCCCCTGGTCGCATCCGGCGCACTCACTGACGGTATCATCACGCCAAGCACGGTCATTGACGATAAAGGGTTTCTCTCGCTACCCGATCCGTACCATCCGGGCAAATCGTTCATTTATAAGGGATGGAAGGCGCTCGGCCCCGTCGATGTGGAGAAGGCAATCGCGTGGTCGTCGGACGTGTTCTTTTATTCGGTCGGCGGTGGCTTTGGCGACCAGAAGGGCCTCGGTATCGACCGGCTTGCGTATTGGTACCACCAATTCGGTTTGGGTACTCCGACCGGCATAGATTTGCCGGGGGAGGCGAGCGGGCTTATCCCGACCCCGGCGTGGAAGAAAGAGGTGTTCAATGAGCCGTGGTATCTCGGCGATACCTACTTCACCGCGATCGGCCAGTATTCGGTGCAGGTGACGCCGGTACAAATGGCGTGCGCGACCGCGGCGGTCGCAAATGGCGGGAAGCTCTTTACGCCAACCCTGCTTGCAGACAAGGCGCCGTCGTATACGAACGTGCCCGTCAGCCCCGCAGCCCTCGCAATCGTGCGCGATGGCATGCGGCAGGGCGTTACCGGCGCGCTTGCCGGCGCCATCGACCTTCCGTACCTAAGCGTCGCGGCAAAGACCGGTACCGCGCAAACGGGCGTTAATAATCAATACGACAATTCGTGGGTCGAGGGGTTTTTCCCGTACGACCATCCGCAATACGCCTTCGCTGTCGTGCTTGAGCGGGGACCGCCAGGCAGTGGCGAGCAGGCGGTGAATGTCATGAGGGAACTCTTTGACTCTCTGCACGCGCAGAACTCTCCTTACGTCGGCGGCACCGCGACCAGCACCAATTCACTTGCGCTTTAATGCTGGGCAAGTACAATGCCTGCACTAACATGAGTGATGCACAAGAAATCGTTGTCTCGCAGGAAAAATTTGACGAGATGGTTAAGGAGCTGGAGCATCTGAAGACGGTGCGTCGTACCGAGATTGCCAAAAACCTCGAATACGCCCGCTCACTCGGCGATCTCTCGGAGAATGCCGAGTATCAGGAGGCGCGCGATCTGCAGGCCGCGACCGAGGAGCGCATCAAGAAGCTTGAGGAGTTGCTGAAGAACACGAAGATCCTCACCGATGGAAAGAAGAAGAGTGAGGTAAGCTTTAATTCAAAAGTATCCATAAAGAGGGAGGGAAGCGAGGAGGTACATGAGTACACCATCGTCGGGAGCGAAGAGGCCGATATGCGGGTGAAGAAGCTCTCGCACGTCTCTCCCTTGGGGGCCGCGCTTATGGGCAAGAAAAAAGGCGACACTTTCACCTTCGAGACCCCCGCCGGCAAGCAAACGTACACGATAGAGAAAGTGGCCTGAGGACGCGGGGTGGTATAGTAGCGCGTATGGCCCTGCTTGAAACGGTGCGTGCAGAAAGGCTCGCGAAAATAACCCGTCTCAAGGAAGCGGGAATGGAGGCATACCCGGCTCGCACGGCTCGTACGCACACGATTGGTGAATTTCTCGAAAATCACGGGGCTCTTGAGAAAAATAGCGAGCAGGTCATCCTTGCTGGGCGCGTGATGTCCCTGCGCGAGCATGGCGGCTCGTTGTTCGTAGACATTTTTGATGGGACAAAAGGGCAGTGCTATGTGCAGCGGGACAAGCTCGGGGAGTCCGCCTACGATCTTTTCACCGGTACGACAGATGTGGGCGATATTGTTGAATTCGCCGGCCTTGCTTTTATGACGAAGCGCGGAGTGCCCTCCTTAGACGTAACCGGATGGCGCATGCTCGCCAAGTCGTTACGTCCCTTACCGGATGAGTGGTTCGGTATTAAAGACGAGGACGAACGTTTCCGCAAACGCTATCTTGATATCCTGCTCACGAAAGATCTCGCCGACCGTATTCGACGCCGCTCGATATTTTGGAATAGCTTCCGGCAGTTCCTTCTCGAGAGAGATTTTGTTGAAGTAGAAACTCCCGTTCTCGAGACAACAACCGGCGGCGCAGACGCTCGTCCATTCGTCACGCACCACAACGCGCTTGATATCGACGTATATCTCCGCATCTCTGCGGGAGAGCTCTGGCAAAAGCGCCTGATGGTCGCAGGGCTCCCGAAGACGTTTGAGATTGGACGGGTTTTTCGCAACGAGGGCATGTCGGCAGAACACGCGCAGGATTACACCCAACTAGAATTTTATTGGGCCTATGCGGACTACTTACGAGGCATGGAGCTGGTCGAAGAATTGTATAAACACGTCGCTCGTACGACTTTTGGCACGCTGCAGTTTACTATCGGCAAGTTCGAGGTGGATTTGGGCGCGCCGTGGGAACGGTATGAC
>JAJXYL010000007.1 GCA_021780575.1 bacterium | reverse complement strand
AAGGTATAAAAGTCCATGAAGGAAATTTCATTCGCAGACCGGGTTCGAGACGCCGTCCGCCAGATTCCCAAAGGCGAGACGCGGTCCTACGGGGAAGTCGCCCGCGCAATCGGCTACCCTCGGGCGGCGCGCGCCGTCGGCACCGTCATGAAAAACAATTATGATTCCACCGTACCGTGCCACCGGGTCATCCGGAGCGATGGAAAGCTTGGGAACTATAACCGCGGAGGGCAGGGACGCAAACGCGAGATCCTCCGCGCGGAAGGGGTGGTATGCAAGTAAAAATCGATTCTTCGTGGCAACAGCACCTCGCAAAGGAATTCGAGAAGCCGTATTTTACCGAGCTCGCGGTGTTCGTGAAGAGGGAGTATAAGAATGAAACGATATATCCGCTGCCAAAAAATATCTTCCGCGCATTTGACCTCTGCCCGTTCGGAAAAGTGAAGGTCGTCATCCTGGGCCAAGACCCCTACCATGGGGCGCGGCAGGCCAACGGCCTCGCCTTCGCCGTCGATGAGGGAACCGCGATACCTCCCTCACTCCAGAACGTGTTTAAAGAAATAACGAATGACCTGGGGAAGCCGCTTGTGCACGCAGGCGGCGATCTCTCGCGCTGGGCTAGACAGGGAGTCCTCCTCCTCAACGCAACACTCACTGTCCGCGCGCAAAATGCCGGCTCACATCAAGGCCACGGGTGGGAGCTCCTCACCGACGCCGCCGTTAAAACGCTCTCGGAGGAACGCGAACATCTGGTCTTCATGCTGTGGGGTAACTACGCGAAGGCGAAAGGCGCACATATCGACCGCAGCAAACACCTGGTGCTTGAGGCGCCGCATCCGTCTCCCTTTTCCGCCGCGAGTGGCTTTTTCGGGTGCAATCATTTCAGTAAAGCGAACGACTATCTTGTCGCTCAAGGTAAAACCCCAATAGAGTGGCTGTAGTGATAGACTAAAATCCATGAATCACACGCCACAGATAAAGAAGGCGATACAGTTTGCTGCGCGGAAGCATCACGGCCAGCTACGCAATGAAACAGAACCGCTACCGTACGTTACCCACCTTTTCTCAGTCGCGCTCCTCGTTGCCGAGGACGGTGCGGACGATGACGTCGTGGCCGCGGCACTCCTGCATGACACACTCGAGGACACCTCTACCACGCGCGAGGAGATCGTGACCGCCTTTAACGAACGTGTCGCAGTTCTTGTTGGGTCGGTAAGCGAGCCAAAGGAAAAAGACGGCAGAAAATTAAGCTGGAAGGAGCGCAAAACCCACTACCTCGCGCACCTGGAGGGCGCGGGTGACGATGCGGTACTCATTTCTCTCGCTGACAAGATAGACAATATTGAGAGTAAGTTGGAGGCATTTACCGTAGAGGGCGAATCTCTCTTGAGGCGCTGGGCGCAGCCGCCGGAAGAGTATCTGTGGTACCACGGCGAAGTGCTCCGTATTGCACAGACACGGCTACCGAAACACCGGCTCACGGCGCGTCTTGCTGAGGCGCATGCGCGCGAGAGGGAAGTGTTTTCCGGGGAATAATCACCAGATTTTCGCGCGATCTTTTTGCTCTCGATAGAGAGCGTCGCCCTTTTCCACTCCGAACGCGGCGTAAAACTCGGGAAGATTCGAAGCCGGGCCGTTGATGCGGTATTTGCCGGGTGAATGCGGATCGGTAAGGACCTGAGTCTTTTCCGCCTCAGGCCGTCGTTTCTCACGCTCAAAGAGTGCGAAGCCGAGGAAGAACCGCTGGTCGGGAGTAAAGCCTTTGATGTCCACGCGTCCGGTCCTTACGAGGCGAAGCATGTATGCGTCATATGCTATGGAAGCGCCTCCGAGATCGGCGATATTTTCGCCGAGCGTCAGCTGGCCGTTCACCGTGAGGCCGCCGGCGACCGTGTAGCCGTTAAACTCTTTGACGAGCGCCTGCGCTTTTGCATCAAAACGGGCCCGATCCCCTTTCGTCCACCAGGTCTTGCGATTCCCTTTGCCGTCAAACTTAGAACCCTGATCATCGAAACCGTGAGTTATCTCATGCCCAATGACCGAGCCCATGGCGCCATAGTTAATCGCGTCGTCGCCATCCGCCGAGAAGAACGGCGGCTGGAGTATCGCGGCAGGGAAGACGATATCGTTCAAGCCGAAACTGCAATAGGCATTTACTGTCTGCGGGCTCATAAACCACTCCTTGCGATCGACCGCTTTCGTCAGACGTCGCATGTATCGACGGTGTTCGTAGGCATGGAGGCGCATGATATTCCCCGCGTAATCGTCGGGACGAACGACAAGTCCGCGATAACTCTTCCATTTGTCAGGATAGCCGAGCTTGCGATTCATCTGACGGAGCTTCTGGATAGCTTTTTTCTTCGTCACAGAGCTCATCCAGTCAAGGTTCTTAATGCGCGCCTCGTATGCCGTGAAGAGGTCGTCAACGACGCCTACAATTTTCCGTTTCGCTTCAGGACCGAAATATGCTTTCACATAGAGTTTGCCGAGAGGTTCGCTCAGACTGCCGTTCACCGTGCCGAGCGCGCGGCGCCACAGTGGCTTCATATGTTTGGTCCCCGTGAGCGTTGTACCGTAGAAGGAGAAATTTTCTTTTTCAAATCCGAGCGTGAGGCAGCTCGCAAAATCGTTTATCAGATGGGTAGAGAGGTACGTCCGCCACGCACTGATGGGGAAAGTCGCGAGCAAACGCTCGAGCGCTTTAAAAAATTCCGGCTGCGCAACGATGACCTGCTTCGGTTCCGTGCCAAGGGTTTTAAAATACTCCCGCCACGGTACGCTCGGCGCAAGCTTCGAAAGCTCCGTGAGAGATTTCTTATGGTAGGTCTTGTCCACGTCGCGCAACTCCTCCTTCGGCATCGAGACCTTCGCGAGCGCAGTCTCTATTTCAAGCACAACGGCCGCATCCTGACTCGCCTTGTCGCGACGACCCGCGAGCCGAAGGAGCCGGACTAGGTGCTTCTCGTAGGCGCTTCGCACGCGCTGAGACTCCGCATCGCTCTTGAGGTAGTAGTCGCGGTCTGGCATACCGAGGCCGCTCTGATAGAGGTAGAGGACATATTTCTCGCTATTTTTCATGTCCTGGTCGACCGTGAGACCCCACGGCCCTCCGCCGCCAACCTTTTCAAGGTGAGCAACGGTTGAAACGAGCGAGGGGACGTCTTTAATCTGCGCGATACGGTCGAGCCACGATTTGAGCGGCGTGAGACCGAGCGCATTTCGCTTCTGCATATCCAAACCAGAGCGGTAGAGGTCGCGAACCATCTGTTCGGGAGTGCCGTGCCTTAAATGCTTTCTATCTTTGAGTTCTGCAACAATCGTACGAAGTTTTTTCTCTGTATCGTAGCGAAGCATGTAAAACGCGCCCCAACGCGACTCATGAGGCGGGATCGTGGTCTTCTTCAGCCACCCGCCGTTTACGTAGTGGTAAAAATCGTCTTGAGGTCGGACGCCCCTGTCCATATCTCGCGTATCAAATCCCCAATCCTTTTTCTCTGTTTTCTCCATGCGCGCATAGTATATGAATTTCCCGCGCCATGCTATCTTTTTCTCATATGACCGTCAGCGAAGTACGGAAACGGTACCTCGAATTCTTTAAGGCGCGCGAACACGCGATTATTCCCTCCGCGGCAATCGTGCCCGAGAACGATCCGACGACCCTCTTTACCAGTAGCGGCATGCAGCCCCTGGTGCCGTATCTTCTTGGCCAGGCGCACCCGGAGGGATCTCGCCTGACTGATTCACAACTCTCGTTCCGCGCCGAAGACATTGAAGAGGTCGGCGATAATCGTCATACGACATTCTTTGAAATGCTCGGAAACTGGTCCTTGGGCGACTACTTCAAGCAAGATCAACTTTCGTGGCTTTTTGAATTCCTCACCGATAAGGAAAGGGGACTTGGGCTTAGTGCGAACAAGCTGTATGTAACCGTTTTTGGCGGCGACACGGAGAGCGGCATGGCGGCAGACGAAGAGTCGGCCGAGATATGGAAAAAGCTTTTTAGCGGGAAGGGTATCGAGGCAAAATTTGTCGAGCTTGGTACTGAAGAGCGGGGAAATGAGGTCGGCATGCAGGGCGGAAGGATTTTCTCGTACGGCCCGAAGAAGAACTGGTGGAGCAGAGCAGGGGTACCGGCCAAGATGCCGGCCGGGGAGATTGGCGGGCCGGACTCTGAAGTCTTTTATGACTTCGGCACGCCGCACGACCCGAAATTCGGCGCAAAGTGTCACCCCAACTGCGACTGCGGTCGCTTCGTCGAGATAGGGAACTCGGTCTTCATGCAGTTTGTTAAGAAAACTGACGGCGCATTCGGCGAACTGCCGAAAAAGAACGTCGACTTTGGTGGCGGGCTCGAACGACTCACCGCCACCACAAACGATAATGCGGACATCTTTTTAATTGACGTCTTCGATCTGGCACGCGATGAAATAGGACGGCACATATTTTCCTTCCAGAACTCTCCCCATAATGAGACCGTTCCTATGTATAAGAAATACGGATCCTCTCCAGAAATAACCAGGGCGTATCGAATAGTCTTGGATCATACGAGGGCCGCAACTTTCATGATCGCTGGCGGCGTCAGGCCATCAAATTCCGAACAAGGATACATATTGCGCCGCTTAATTCGACGGGCCGTGCGTTTTGCGGACTTTTTGCATCTTGGACAGGGAGAGCACGGCCGGCCGCTGTCACGAATAGCCCAGTCTTTCGTTGATGTTTATTCAGCCGGAGAATATGGGTACCAGAAACTCGCCAAAGAAATACACACTATTCTTTACGAGATTGAAAAAGAAGAGGTTCAATTCAGGAAAACACTCGCGCAAGGTCTCCGTGAACTTGAAAAGATGGGAGCTGACATCGATGCGTTCAAGCTCTTTACCACCTACGGATTCCCGATCGAGCTCACGGCCGAAATAGCCAAGGAACGAGGTGTGGCTCTCGATTTGAATGCCGTGGCAAAACAAATGGAAGAGCACCAGGCAAGGTCGCGTGCGGGTGCAGCGCAAAAGTTCGCGGGGGGGCTCGCCGATCACGCTGCACAGACCGTGCGCTATCATACCGCGCACCATCTCCTTCTAAAGGCTCTGCAGATGGTACTCGGGCCCGACGTGCACCAACGCGGCTCTAACATTACGAGCGAGCGCCTGCGCATCGACTTCTCTCATGGTCAAAAGATAACTCCGGAACAGAGGGCAGCGGTGGAGAAGATCGTAAACCAGAAAATCACCGAGGCATTACCGGTCATCCGTACCGACATGAAGAAAGAGGAGGCGGAGAATCTCGGAGCCGAGCATGAATTCGGCGCAACGTATCCCGATATGGTATCCGTCTATTCTGTCGGCCCCCTCGAAAAAGCCTTCTCCATAGAATTCTGTGGCGGTCCGCATGTCTCGAACACCAGCGAGCTCCTCGGCACATTTAAGATCGTGAAAGAAGAAGCCTCTTCTGCTGGCGTTCGCCGCATCAAAGCAGTGTTAGAATAGACTGATGAGTTTTTTTAGCAGACTGTTTCATTCGACAAAGAAAGAATCGCTCGTGCTCATTGATATAAGCGCCAGCTCGGTCGCTGGTGCCTACGTCCACTGCAAGGAGGGCGAAATACCCGCTCTGCTCTACACGCGCCGCCTCCCCATAGAAGTGAGGGGCGATGAGCCGCACGAGCGCGCGATGTTACGCGCACTCGACGTACTCGGCGCCGCACTCATCCGCGATGGAGCGCCGGCGCTAGCGCGCTATGCGGGAAGCGGGAGCGCCGACGCGATCCTCGTCTCGATAGACGCGCCGTGGCAAGAAACCAAGGTGCGCACTGAGGTGCTCGAGCGGAAAAACCCCTTCACCTTCACCAGGGCGATGGTCACCACCGCGATAGAGAAGACGAGTGTCCCCACACCCGGCAAACTTCTTGCTGACGAAAGCATTATCGGCACCATTCTCAATGGCTATGAAACGCGCCAACCGTACGGAAAGAGAGCGCGCCGAGCGTCCATTATCGTACTCACCTCGCTCATAGATGAAAAAGTTTCGGAGAGTATCGTCACGAGCCTCCGCAGCCTCTTCCACACCAGGAACGTCCTCTCGATTGCCGGCAGCTCGCTCCGCTATCAGGCGATGCGCACCGCCTTTCCGCACGAGCGCAGTGCGCTTATCCTCGACACAATCGGGTCCCTACTTTCCATCTCTCTCGTGCGGAGAGGGCTTCTCGTCGCGGTCACAGAGGTAAAAGAAAATATCCCGGTGAAAGATACCGACCCGCTCGTACAGAAAATCGTGGACGAATTCACCGAGCTGGCAAAGCGGTTCCCCCTCCCGCGCACCATATTCCTGCTCGATCGAGAGGAGGATGCACCCTCGCTGGAAAAAGCGCTCAACGCGGCGAAACTTGCCGGGCTATGGCTCTCGGACAATCCGCCCACCATCGTGTCCGTTTCTGCGAGCCATATCAGCGAGTTCGTCCACCAGACGACCCCCGCATCCGCCGACCTGCCGCTCCTTCTTATGGCACTCTATTGGCAACATCGGTCATCCAGATGAGTAAATTAACACCTCTTTCCGCATGAATAGTTCCGCAGGATGGTATACTTCTGTTCATGCGCACACTTAACGACATCATACCGCCGTCCCGCCGGAAGGAGGCCGGATCAGCCATGGAGAACCAGGGTCCGCTCAATCTCGCCGCCGAACGACGCACGAAATTTCCTTATCTAACAGTCATCATCGCCGTGCTCGTTATCGCCGTTTCCCTAGGAACGCTCCGCTATTTTTCTAAAGCGGAGGTTGACGTAACCCCGAGTACCATTTCCGCAACGATCCAAAACTCCTTCACCGCTTCCCAGAGCGCCGGAACCCTGCCTTTCCAGATCATTACGGCGCAGAAGATAGCCTCCCAAAGCGTGAATGGCAGCGGCACAAAGACGGTCAATTCCGCCGCCTCCGGTACAATTACCATTTATAACACCCAGACAAGGGCGCAAACCCTTGTTGCGAATACCCGCTTTGCGACCGCCTCGGGGCTCATATTCCGCATTCATTCGGCAGTGACTGTACCGAGCGGCACCGCCGCAAAGCCCGGTAGCGTGACGGCAAAGGTATATGCCGATACGACGGGTAGCACCTACAACGTCGACCCAACGAACTTCACCGTCCCTGGATTCGCCGGAACCCCGCAGGCGAGCATGGTATATGCACGGTCGGAGAGCCCGATGACGGGAGGCGCTTCGGGCAATGTGCCGGTCGTCGACAGCACCCTGGAGACACAGACACGGAGCGCCCTCCAGACGGCCCTCGCTCCAGACCTCCTTGCAAGCATTCAGGCCCAAGTTCCTTCGGGATATGTGCTTCTTCCGGGCGCCTCCGCGACTTCGTATCTGCCGCTTGATTCGGTGCCTTCGACCATAACGGGGCAGGTCAACGTGCGGGAACAGGGTACGATTACCGCCGTCGTCTTTCCGAATGCGGCGCTCGCCAAGGCGATTGCTTCTTCAATACCCAGCCTTAACTACCAGGGCGAGCCGCTCACGCTGACGTCGGTTAATAATCTCTTGTTCGCGACGGCAAGCATGCCGAGCCCTGGCACTGACAGCTTCTCCTTCACCATAGCTGGGACGGCGCCACTTACCTACGTCGTTGATTCGAATCGTATCGCCACCGCAGTCGCGGGAAAGACGCGTTCGGCCGCCGCAGTAGCCATCTCCAATTACCCAGAGGTTAAGCGCGCAGTCATCCTTCTTCGGCCGTTCTGGCGCCAGGCCTTCCCCCAAGACCCGTCCGCGATCTCGATTGTGGCGGTTAATCCCTAGACTTCGTATTTGACGAGGAGAAAGACACCTGCTACATTATGACGGTACCTGCATGGGATGCGATTTATAAATGAGTGAAGGCGAAGAAATCAAGACGACAACGGTCGGCACCGTTGAAGAGGTATTGCCTAACTCTCTTTTTCGTGTCCGCCTTTCCAGCGATGAAGAGGGCGGGGATGGGGAGCTGGTGCTCGCCTATCTTGCAGGCAAGATGCGTCTGCACCGCATCAGGGTCCTGGTCGGTGACCAGGTGGATATGGTGCTCGATCCGTACGGAGGGCGCGCGAGGATTGTGCGCCGATTAACCTAACAACTTTAGATTTTCAAGATGAAAGTTCGTGCATCAATAAAAGTACAGGAGCCGGGAGATCTGCTCGTTCGCCGAGGCGGACGCCTTTACCGTATCAATAAGAAGAAGCCGCGTCGTAAAGCGCGACAGGGGTAATCAGCATTAATTTTTATACATATGCGTATCGCCGGAGTCACCATCCCTGATAATAAACAGCTCGCCTATGCGTTGCCGCTCATCTACGGCATCGGTCCGACGCGAGCCCTCGAAATCCTTAAGACAGCTGGTGTGAGTCCGGTCAAGAAAGGAAGCGAGCTTACGAGCACGGAGGAACAAAAGATCCGCTCGCTCGCGGAGGAGTTTACTATCGAGGGAGAGTTGCGCCGCGAGATTGGCCAGAACATCAAGCGTTTGAAGGACATTCACGCGATTCGGGGCGACCGCCACGCACGCGGACTCCCCGTGCGCGGTCAACGCACGAAGACCAATTCACGGACGCGCCGTGGCAACACGCGTAAGACAATGACCTCGGGTCGCCGTACGCTTGAGAAAACATAATTAATTATGGGAAAAAAACGTATTATCAAGAAAAGCGGCAAGGGTCTCGATCAGGGACGGAAGGAACGCGCCCTCTCCAAGGCCACCAAACGCCACCTCGAGAAGGGTATCTTGCACGTTGAGGCAACCTTCAACAATACCAAGGCCGTACTCACCGACGAGAAGGGGAATGCTGTCATCTCTTCGAGCGCCGGTGCGCTCGGCTTCTCCGGCGCACGCAAGTCGACGCCCTACGCAGCGGCAAAGGTCGGCGAATTCCTCGGCGAGAAGGGTATGATGATTGGGCTCAAGGAGGCGTCGGTCGTCATTCGCGGCGTCGGCGCGGGCCGCGAGTCGGTCCTGCGCGCCTTCTCGGGCAAGGGCATCCAGATTCGCGCCATCAAGGACGTAACGCCGGTGCCACACAACGGCCCTCGCCCGCCGAAGCCCCGCCGCGTGTAATTTTATACTTATGAAAACCGGTCCACGATACAAGATAGCAAAGCGTCTCGGCACATCCGTCTTTGAAAAGGCGCAGACGCAGAAATTTGCGCTTTCCGCTGATCGTAGCGCAAAGAACAAGCGCGGTGGGCGCGGGCGCCAGAGCGAGTACGGTAAGCAGATGTTGGAGAAGCAGAAAGTACGCGTGACCTATGGACTTCCCGAACGTCAGTTTCGCAATTACGTCCGTAAGGCGCTTGAAGCGCAGAACGTGAAGCCGGTTGAACGCCTTCACGAGCTCCTTGAGCTCCGCCTCGACAACGTCGTCTGGCGGCTCGGCCTTGCTTCGACCCGCCGTGGCGCGCGCCAGATGGTGGCCCACGGCCACGTGCTTGTCGGGGGGAAGAAGATGCGCGTTCCGTCGCATCTTCTCTCGGTCGGCGATCTCATTGCGGTCCGCGATGGCTCGAAAGGGCACGGCGTGCTTATCGGTTTCGCCGAGCGATTTCTCGAGCGCCCGCTTCCGTCCTGGCTTTCGTGGAATCCGAAGTCGATGGAGGGCTCCGTGACGGAGCGGCCGACGGCCGCTTCGGCGGATCCGGCGGGCGATCTTATCGCCGTGCTCTCGTTCTACACGAGGTAATATTATAATCGTGCACGTTTCTATTAATTAACTGGTAATTACGATTGCGTTATGGAATACCACATCACACTTCCGAGTAAGCCTCGTATCGTTTCCGAAGAGGGCATTCAGGGCATCTATGAAATTGATTCGCTCTATCCGGGCTACGGCCACACGCTCGGCAACAGCCTCCGCCGCATTATTCTCTCTTCGCTTCCCGGCGCGACCGTGACGCAGGTGAAGATTGAAGGTGTTCCGCACGAATTCGCCACCATCGACGGCGCGCGCGAAACGGTCATGGAAATCCTGCTGAACCTGAAGCGCGTCCATTTCGTCCTCCACGGCGATGAGCCGCAGACCATTACGCTCTCCGCAAAGGGTGCGGGAGAAGTGACGGCAAAAGATTTTAAACTTCCCAGCCAAATTGAAATAAAGAATCCCGGCCAACACATCGCCGACCTCTCGGGGAAGGCGTCTCTTGAAATCGAGGCGACTATCGAGCGTGGTCTCGGCTACGTAGCGCGCGAGGTGCTCACCAAGGAGAAGGTGAACATCGGCACTATCGCTCTTGACGCGACCTTTACGCCTATTCGCCGCGTGAACTATGAGGTGGAGAATATGCGCGTTGGCGACCGCACCGACTTCAATCGCCTGCGCATTCTCATCGAGACGAATGGCACTATCTCGCCGCGTGAAGCGCTCGAGCAGTCCATTGAGACGATGATCCACCAGCTCAAGGCTGTTATCGGCTTCCAGGAGTCAGTTGCGGAATCGGTTTCCGGCAAGGCCGCAGAGGACACGGGATCCGGTGCCGCAAAGATAAAGATCGCCGACCTTAACCTTTCATCGCGCGTTACCTCCGCTCTCGAAGACGCAGGCATCAAGAGTGCAGCGGGCCTCGCGCGGAAGACCGCAAGCGCGCTCTCGGAGCTCGATGGCATCGGCGATAAAGCCATCGAAGAGATATCGGTTGCGCTCGCCGGCCACGGCCTCACGCTGAAGGCTGAATAATACGTATGGCATATACGACAAAAGCAAAGACTTTCCACCGAGAAGCCGGCCAGCGCCGAGCGCTTATCAAATCGCTTGCTCGTTCGCTTGTCCTCGAGGAGCGCATCTCAACGACCGAGGCCAAGGCCAAGGCATTACGCCCCTTCGTCGAGCGCCTCGTGAGCTACGCGAAGAAGAACACGCTCGCCAGCCGGCGACTCACGGTGCAGAAACTCGGCGACCAAGAGGCGGTGAAGAAGCTCTTCAGCACCATCGGTCCACGCTACGAGAAGCGCGCCGGCGGGTACACGCGCATCGTGAAGCGCTCGAAGCGTGGATCGAACGATGCCCGCAAGCTTGCGTATATATCATTTGTCTAGTATCCATATCTGAACATGACTTCCAACACCAAGCCGGCTCCAATGACCCACACGATTGACGCGACCGACCGCACGCTCGGACGCGTGGCGAGCGAAGCCGCGCATGCCCTTTTGGGCAAGCGCTCAGCGCACTTCGCCAAGAATCAGGCGATGCCGGTCAAGGTCATCGTGGAGAACGCGGGGAAGATGCATCTGCCGAGTCGCCGTATCAAGGGCAAGATTTACACCCGCTACACCGGCTATCCAGGCGGATTCTACGAGACGAGCATGGAGGAGATGATCGTGAAGAAGGGTATCGCCGAAGTCGTGAAGAAGACCGTTGACGGAATGATCCCGCGCAACAAGCTCCGCGCGCCGCGTATGAAAAATCTCGTCGTTAACGAATAATATGGCTACTCAATTCATCACCGCAGTCGGACGCCGCAAGACCGCTATCGCGACGGTCCGTATGATTCCCGCCGAGAAGGCAAGCGTGGTCGTCAACGGCAAGACCGCGAAGGAATATTTTAAGACTAGCGAGCGTGCGAAGGTCGCAGAAGAAGCCCTCGCGACTGCTGAGAGCGCCGAACACTACGCAGTCGTCGCACACGTTGAGGGAGGCGGCGTCGCTGCCCAAGCAGACGCGCTTCGCCACGCGATTTCCCGCGCAATCATCAAGGCAGAGCCGAACACCCGCAAGATACTCAAGGCCGCCAAGTTCTTGATGCGCGATCCGCGCGCCAAGGAACGCAAGAAACCAGGCCTCAAGAAAGCTCGCAAGCGCCCACAGTGGTCTAAACGCTAGCAACACAAAAGGGCGTCCGAAAATATCGGGCGCTTTTTTTATTTATATATTCCGCAATCCCAAGCACCTCTGCATGGAGGGAGCCTATGGAAAGTTATCCACAGGAAGAAAGGCGGCGGCGATGCGTAATACTAAGTACCTATGACAACAAAAACATTTGACGCATTAGCAGGAGAGGGAATTATCGTTAAAACAGAGAAGATGCTCGCGGAGCATAATTTCTTGCCCGAGACGGTTGCGACGGGGGGTAATGCACTCGCACGAATCAAGGAGCTTATCCCAGCGGGAGCGTCGGTGATGAACGGTTCCTCGCGCACTCTTGAAGAGATAGGCTTTGTTGACTATCTCAAAGAGGGGCCCCATGGTTGGAATAATCTACACGAGATGGTACTCGCCGAGAAGGATCCGGCAAAACAGAAGGGTCTACGCATGCAGGCAATCGTCTCTGATTATTACCTCGGGAGCGCACACGCCGTCACTGAAGAGGGCGAGATTGTCTTCGCTTCCAACAGCGGCAGCCAGTTGCCGCATTTAGCTTTCACCTCGCCGAACGTCATCCTCGTTGTGAGCTCGAAGAAGATCGTTCCGACGCTCCAGGACGCCTTTGAGCGCATTGAAACTTATGTTGTGCCCCTTGAGAACGGCAACGCCCAGAAGAAGTGGGGAATGAACACCACACACGCCAAGACGCTCATCCTCCATAAAGAAAACCCGATGATGGGAAGGAAGGTTCACGTCATCTTCGTGAACGAGAAGCTCGGCTTCTAACTTAACTACTAAAATGAAAACGCGCCTCGTACGAGGCGCGTTTTGTGGTAAGAAGAGCCAGTGGCGCTTCTTACGCCGTGATGGAGAGGGGTGTCGACACCCTCCTCCAGCGGCGGGATCTGCGGTCGAACTCCTTGAGGGAGATCTTCGTTTCCACGACGGGCGTTGTCTTGATGGCCGTCCACCAATCCCACGCCGTCTCAGCATACGGCTGGATGGCTGCGGGGATGGAGAACGGCAGAGATTGATCGTCTGCCGCGGATTCGTCGGACTTATCGAACCCAACCGCGTCATCTTCGGACAGTTCGTCGATAGGGACGTGGTGGCCGTAGGGATGGTTGGGCCCGCGGGCCTCGTCATAGTCTGGATGCGACGCAAATACGTTTCCAACGGGGGCCTCGGGATAAAACCAGTTGTGCTCCACCATGAAGAAATCCTCCGCAGTGATGTTATCGAAGGTACTTCTGACTCGTCTCGCACCGTACTCCTCTATGGAGAGCTTGTCAAGCCTTCTGGGCACAGCGCTTTTGACGCCGTTCCTCATTTCAGGCATAGTAGAAGGATGGACGAACAGGATGACATGAAAATTGAGGCTGACGACCCGGAGATGGACGGGCAAGCTGATGCGAAAATGAAGAAGCTCCGCGGCGAGCTTGAGGCGTGCCGAAAGGAGAAACAGGAATACATGGACGGCTGGCAGCGGGCCAAGGCCGATTACGTCAATCTCTTAAAGCGTATCGAGAGCGATACGAAGGCGTCAGAATCGAAGGGAAAGATAAAGGCCGTCGAGACGCTTTTGCCGGCCTTTGACGCCCTGGAGAGGGCGAAGGAGCACGGAGAAATTCCCGAGGGCTTCTTAGCCATCGCGAAGCAGCTCGAGAGCGCCTTTACCGCGCTTGGCTTGGAGGAAGTGGGGGGGGTTGGCGAGGAATTTAACCCGGTATTCCACGATGCGCTCGGCCAGGATGCGGTTGACACCCCTGAAACAGACGATACGCTCACTGCGGTATTAGAGAAGGGGTGGAAGATCGGCGAGGTCGTTATCCGTGCGGCCAAGGTTCGCGTTGGACACTTTGCAAATGAAAAACAAGAAGTATAAAATAGACCTCTAACTTTAAAAACCTATGGCAAAAATTCTCGGTATAGATTTGGGCACCACGAATTCCGCGATGGCTATCGTCGAGGGCGGCGAGCCGCGCGTGCTTGAGAACGCCGAGGGCGCGCGTACGACCCCGTCGATCGTGGCGGTCGGCAAGAACGGCGAGCGCATCGTCGGCACCCTGGCCAAGCGCCAGTCAGTCACCAACCCGCTCAACACCATTTTCCAGATTAAGCGCTTCATCGGCCACTCCTTTGACGAGCCGGAGGTGCAGAAAGACAAGGCCGTCGTCCCCTTCGAGATGCGAAAGGCCGAAAAGGGTGGCATCGAGGTTAAGATGAACGATAGGTGGTATCGCCCTGAAGAAATTTCCGCGATGATACTCGGGAAGCTAAAGGCCGATGCGGAGGCGAAGCTCGGAGAGAAGATTACCGAGGCGGTCATTACCGTCCCCGCCTACTTCAACGATGATCAACGAAGTGCGACGAAGGCTGCGGGCCAGATTGCCGGCCTTGATGTAAAGCGGATTATAAATGAGCCGACGGCCGCCGCGCTCGCCTACGGCTTCAATAAGAAGAAGGATGAGAAAATTGCGGTCTTCGACTTCGGTGGCGGCACCTTCGATATCTCGGTTCTGGACGTGGGCGGCGACGTCATCGAGGTGAAGAGCACCGACGGCGACGCCCATCTCGGCGGTAAGGACATCGATCAGAAGATCATCAACTGGCTCGCCGATGAATTTAAGAAGGAAAGCGGCATCGACGTACGGGGCGACGCGCTCGCGCGCCAGCGCCTTGACGAAGCCGCCGAGAAAGCAAAGATAGAGCTCTCAAGCGCGATGGAGACCGAGATCAATATCCCGTTCCTCACCTCCGACGCGTCGGGTCCGCGCCACCTCCTGATTAAGATGACGCGCGCCAAACTCGAAGATCTGTCGGCCGAGTTTATTGAACGAGCGATGGCTATTACCAAACGCGCGATGGAAGCGTCGCCCTTCAAGATAGCGGATATCAACGAAGTCATCCTTGTTGGTGGCCAAACCCGCATGCCGAAAATTCAAGCCGAAGTGGAAAAGTTCTTCAGCAAGAAGCCGAATATGTCGGTAAACCCGGACGAGGTCGTCGCTATCGGTGCGGCTATCCAGGCTGGCATCCTCCAGGGCGACGTTAAGGACATTCTCCTTGTTGACGTCATCCCGCTCTCGCTCGCCATCGAGACGATGGGAGGCGTCGCGACCAAACTCGTGGAGCGCAATACGGCGATACCGACCAGCCGCTCTCAGACCTTCTCCACCGCCGCCGACAACCAGTCGTCGGTCGAGATTCACATCACGCAGGGCGAGCGCGCGATGAGCGCCGATAACAAGTCGCTCGGGAAATTTATGCTGGACGGTATCCCGCCAGCGCCACGCGGCATGCCGCAGGTCGAAGTGACCTTCGACATCGACGCCTCCGGCATCCTGACCGTCAAGGCCAAGGAGAAAACAACCGGCAAGGAACAATCTATCCGTATCGAAGGCTCTACGGGCCTCTCCAAAGCCGATATCGACAAGATGGCTGCCGACGCCGAGGCGCACGCGGCTGACGACGCAAAGCGCAAGGAGCTCGTCGAAGTACGCAACATCGCCGACCAAGCCGTGTACGCCGGCGAGAAGGCAATCAAAGAGCACGGAGAAAAGGCCGGGGCTGAGGTGGTCAAGGAGATTCAGGACAAGATAGACGCGCTGAAGACTGCTCGCGCGGGCGAAGACGCCGGCACCATTAAGACGGCGACCGAGGCACTCTCTTCGGCGCTCTCGAAAATAGGCGAAGCGATGGCGAAGCAGGCTCCGCCCGCAGGCGATGCTGGCGGACAGACGCCCCCGCCTGAATCGGCCGGACCGACCGACGCCGAGTTTCGGGAGAAACCATAACAATGGCAAAAGACTATTACAACGTATTGGGTGTCGATAAGAGAGCAAGTAAGGATGACATTAAAAAAGCGTTCCGGAAACTCGCGCACAAATATCACCCCGATAAGGGCGGTACCGATGAGGCCAAGTTCAAAGAAATTACCGAGGCTTATTCCGTCCTAAGCGACGATCGGAAGCGCCGCGAATACGACGCGTATGGCCAAGCATTCCCGGGCGGCTCAGCGGGAGGAGCGCAGGGGGGCAGTCCCTTCGGCGGATTCGACTTCAGCCAATTCCAACAGGGCTTTGGTGGGCAGGGCGTTGAGTTCGATCTCGGCGATATATTCGGCGATATATTCTCCGGCCGCGGCGGACGACAGCAGCAGCAACAGACGCCACGCGGCCGCGATATATCCATTGATTTGGAGATACCGTTTAAGGACGCGGTGTTCGGTACAACGCGCACCGTTCTTATCGCGAAGGTCTCTCTCTGCAGTCTCTGTCACGGCACGGGAGCGAAACACGGCACGGAACTCGAAAAGTGTACGACCTGCAATGGCAGTGGCCGCGTCCACGAGACCCGTAATTCCATTCTCGGACAGTTCACAAGCGTGCGCACCTGTACCGCTTGCGACGGGACCGGAAAGATACCGAAGGAAAAGTGTCCGGAGTGTAAAGGCCACGGCACTCTTCGCAAGCAAGAAGAGATAAAGATACACATTCCTACCGGCATCGATAACGGCGAGATGATACGCATGCAGGGACAGGGCGAGGCTGTTAAGGCTGGTATCGCAGGCGATCTTTACGTGAAGATCCACGTGAAGCCACACGCGACCTTCCGACGCGACGGCACGAATCTCATCATGGACCTGCCCGTGAAGCTAACCGACGCACTCTTGGGCACCATCGTTCCCGTCGAGACCTTGGAAGGGAAGACCCTTGAAGTGAAGATACCTCCAATGAAGCGCCCAGAAGAGCTACTCCGGGTCGCGGGAAAGGGTATCCCGATAGACGGGAGCCACGGCGACCTCATCATCCGGCTTGAAGTCGCGCTTCCGCACAAGCTCTCCGGCAAGGCTAAGAAGACTGTTGAGGATCTCAAATCCGAAGGGCTCTAGACCGTATACTAGTGGTATGAACGCTACCACCGGGCTCGCACAGGTGAGTACTCTCGCGACACATTCGGCGCTGACGGCGTGGGGCGCTGTCAGCGACTTCCTCTTCATTCTCGTCTTGCTTTCCGCGCTCTTCCTGTTCGCGTGGTACGCCGGGCGCGGACCGTTCGTCGCGCTCCTACTCGCGTTCTACAGTGCTTACGCAGTCTATGTCGCATTCCCCTACCAGTCATTTCTCCCGACTGCGCCAGCGCTCACGGCGCTCCTCACGCGAATCGGCCTCTACGCCGCCCTGGTGCTCCTGTTCTATATCATTCTGCGACGCGTCGTCGTCTCCGACTTCCTCTACATCGGCATATTCGGACTCATCGCGCTCTCTTTCTTCGGAGCGGCCTTTCTCATCGCGCTTGCATACCACGTCTTCCCGGTCGCCTCGGTTTACCATTTCACTCCGGCGCTTGACATTCTCTTTGCGTCAAAATCGTATTTCTTCTGGTGGTTCATCGCTCCAGCTATCGGCCTCTTCTTCTTGGCACGTTAAAAAACGAGGTTTTATGCTATAATTTAGCAATGCCCACTGAGAAAAAGGGGGTTCGCATCATACCTGTCGTGCGGGCATATGCGAGAGCCACGTTTAAATATCCCTGGATGCTCTCTGCGCTCGTTATCGGTGTCGTCTTCGCGCAAGCGGCGAGCATCGTCGTGCCACTTTATCTGAAGAACTTCATCAACGTGCTCTCTGCGAACGCACCCTCCGCAACCGTTGTGGCCGCGCTCTTCGGCATTCTGATCATCTACGCTGGTATCGGCCTCATCAATTGGGCCTCCCGTCAGATACAGATGTGGTCAATCGCACGCCTTGAGGCGAACGTCATGGTGGACCTCGAAGATGAAGCCTTTGGATATCTCGTGGGTCACAGCCATGACTTTTTCACATCCAACTTCTCCGGAACGCTTACTCGCCGCGTGACGCGCTACTCGCGCTCTTATGAGCAAGTGCTCGATAGCGCCGCCTTCAACTTCTTGCCGACGTTTCTCTTTGCCGTAGGCTCCATCGGCGTGCTCTACATGCGTAACATATGGCTCGGCCTCGGACTCCTCGCCTGGGTACTCGTCTTTGTTGCCGCGCAGATCATTATGAACAAGTGGCGGCATCCGCTGCGCATCGAGCGCGCCGCGCAAGACAGCAAGATGACCGGAGCG
>JAJXYL010000002.1 GCA_021780575.1 bacterium | reverse complement strand
GAGAAAGACAATGAAGGCGAGGGCGAAGATGACCGGCACAAGAATGCCGTTGATGATGTAAAGGATGGTGGATGCAACGCCGGTAATGTCACCGCCCCCGCCGTAACTTCCCGACCCACCGGTACCAAAACTAATTCCGAATGAGGTGGCCGCAAATGCCAGGGATGGAGTGGCGATAGCGACGGAGGTAACAAGAAGAACGGCGAAACGTATGGCTGGTTTCATAATCATAACAAGGCTAAGTGTAACACGTTCTTGTCTATGGCCTGATGCCGAGCGTGGATAATAATAGGTTCACGAATCCCCAGACCGAGAAGAGTACGACCATCCCAATAATACCCCAGAAGATGAACTGGCGTCCTTCCCCGCGCGATTTCTCATCGTCGCTACTGATGAAGAAGTGCTTCACTACGCCCCAAATGAAGACAAGGAAAACAAGGGCGAAAATCACTGGGACGATAACCGTGTTGACGACGCCGATGACGCCAGTAGAGCCACTCCCGATGAACTGTGCGAAGGTCATGTCAGCTACCGATGCCGGATGAGAGTGCCTGCACAGTCGCTTGGATGCCGAGCGATATTGCCTGTGCTCCAAGAAGGATGAGGGCGCCGATAATAGTGTACAGGAGCATCCTCCTAGCGTCCTCTATCTCTTTCGGCGAGCCGCGAGCAGCGACAAACTTATAACCGACAAGGACTAGCATCAAGACGACAACGATAGCGCCGATGCGTATGACGAAACTCAAGATGTCATTAAGAAATCCCTCAAGAGTCCCGCCTCCCTGAAGCGGATTCATGAGGGTAACGCTGGAGCTGGTATTCCCTCCTCCAGGTTGCGTCTGGACGCTTGTGTTACCGCCTCCTGTTTGTGTTTGAGCGCTAGCCACGAACGCCACGGGGGAAACCGCGAAGAAGACGAATATGGCGACAATAATGAGAAGAATCTTGTTCACTGCTTTTGTAAGAGCGCATCGAGCGAGCGCTCAGCGGATGGGAGTGCGATGTCGAGAGTGGAACGTCCGCTTATCACGTCAGTAATCATACCCGAGAAGACAGTGTCTGTATCGGCGGGGGCTGGGGATAGCCACCCGTTCGTATACAGCGTCTCTGCATAGGTAATCGCGGTAGTCGGGTCAGCAGGCGGCGCCGCGAGTACGTTTAAATTCGCAGGCGCGAGTCCTGTCGCGGAAGCGGCCGCGGCTTGCTCGGTCGGGCTCGAGAGAAGCGTGGCTACTTGATAGGCGCCCGCCGCGTTCTTCGCTCCACGCGGGATCATGAACGCGTAAATGAGGCCGTAGACGTTCTTCGTCTGAGCAGTCGCGGGCTGTGGCAGCGGGGCGACGCTGAAATTGAGGTTGGGGTTCGCGGAGAGCAGGTACCGCGCCTCAGACGCGTACCCGAGATAGAGCGCGAGATTGCCGGCGAGAAAATCTTGTTGAGAATCGGGAAGAGATGAATTCCACGTGTACGAGACCTTTGAGGGATCGGCGAATTGCGTATAGAAGCCGACGACGGCCTGCCCTGGGGGCGTGCCGTTCTGTGCTGTAGCGCCGAGGTCGGCGGAGAGTACGCTGCTTCCCGAATACGAGGAAATCGGCACGCCAGTCTGGAGGAAGAGCGAGGAGAGGATCCCGCGCGCGTCATGGACATTGCTATAGGTGCCGAGCGCTATAAGACCACGCGTGACTTGCTGCGTGGGAGTGAGTGTCGCGACCTGAGACACAAGGCCGGTGAGCGCCTCCCAGGTAGCGGGCGGCTTTGCGATACCGGTACTCGAGAGGATAGAGCGATTATAAAAGAGTACGAGGGGGTCGACGAGGAACGGTATGCCGTAATAGCCGCTGGGAGCCGCGAAGATGCCGGCGCCCTGCATAAAAGTATTGGTGAAGGTGCTCGCCGAGAGCGTCCCGGATGGTATGGGCACAATGAATTTCTCGAGCGTATACAGACTTTCCTGCGAGGAGAGGATGAGATCGGGAGCAGCACCGGTCGCTATCGCGGCGGCAAGGTCAGAGACGAGAGTCGCTGGATCTTTCTGCACATAGGAAACACTTTTGAGAGTGGTGTCCGTCTGGGCAACGAGTGCAAGCGCGGAATCCATTCCTGCCTTCGGGAGGGTCCCCCAGATGACAACTGGGCCGACCGTATTCTTCCCGCTCCCGCCCGTGTACGTCGCGAAGACGAAGATACCGATGAGCGCACCGAGACCGAAGACGGATATCAGGATTACCTGAAAGAGTGACATTTTCATGGTGCAGTAAAAATAACGCCGTAGTGATGCGCTCCGGCGCGGAACGATTTCACTTTATGGAAGCCACCATTGATAAAAAATGCTTCGGCGTCGTGTTCAGACACAACCTTCTCGGGTGCGGGGCCGATACCGCCGTAGCTCCCCGCCCAGTCGATGACCATAAACTTGCCGCCTGGCTTCAGGACGCGCCGCATCTCCGCAAGAAGCTCCGCGCGATTCTCGACCTGGAAGAAAGTGTTAGCGAGTATGACGGCGTCCAGGGTCGCGTCGCGCAGATGAGTGCCGCCCAGTTTTTCGATGTCGCCCCAGACCATCTCCATAATCGCCTGATGATGGACGTGGGAATTAAGCTTGAGGTGTTTGAGTACGTCTTCCTGCACATCTATCGCGTACACCCTCCCGCCGTGCCCCACGATGGCCGCGGCGGCACGCGCATAGTGGCCACTCCCGGCGCCGAAGTCGCCGACCTTCATGCCCTCGCGCAAGCCCAATTGCAGTATGTTTTCCCGTGGAGAACTGAAATGCGCATTCATGTCTATAAAATACCATGTGCGGCCCTACCGGACCGCACAATCAACACCAGTAGAGCTATAGCGCGACGATGCTGGCGATGGAATCGCCTTCGTAGAGGCGCATCACGCGGACGCCCTGAGTGGCGCGCGAGAGCGACGGGATCTCAGCGACCGACGTGCGTATCACCTGCCCTTTTTTAGAAATGACGACGAGCTCTTCCTCGTTGAGGTCACCGACGACGATTTTTGCGCCGATAATCTCGCCGGTCTTTGGCGTGACCGCTGCGGTCTTAATACCCGAACCACCGCGGCCCTGCACTTTATATTCAGACATTTCCGTGCGCTTGCCATAACCCTTGCCCATGACAACGAGGAGTGACGCTTCCTTGGCTATGGCTCCGGGAATGACTTCGGCCGAGACGACGCGATCCCCTTTCTTCACGCTGATGCCGCGCACACCGCCGGCCGTGCGGCCCATCTCGCGTACATCCTCTACTTCGAAGCGGATGCTCTGCCCTTTCGCGGTCACAATAGACACGGTGTCGGCCTCTCCCGCGAGATGCGCCGAAACGAGCGTATCACTACCCTTCAGATTAATGGCAATGATGCCCGAGCGGCGTACGTCGGCGAAACTCTTCGCCGCGACCCGCTTCACCACGCCCGCTTCGGTCACAAAGACGACCGAGGAGGCATCAAGCGCCGCCCCCTTCGGCACCGCGAGCACGCTCGTGACTGACTCGTCACCGGCGAGCGGGAGGAAGTTCATGATGCTTTTGCCCTTGGTCGCCCGCTTCCCTTCCGGTATCTCGTACATCTTGAGTTGATACACCTTGCCGAAGGTGGTGAAAAAGAGGAGATCGCTGTGCGCATTCGTGACGAGGAAGTGGGTCACGATATCCTCCTCCTTTGTCGCGATGTCAACGACACCGACACCGCCGCGCTTCTGCACCTTATATTCGTTCGGATTCGTCCGCTTCACGTAGCCACCCGCCGTCAACACGAGCATCGACTCCTCGTCCGGCACGAGATCTTCCGCAGAAATGTTCTGGACGCCACCCTTTACGATCCGTGTACGGCGATCGTCGCCGTACTTCTCCGCGAGCTCCGCGAGCTCGCTCTTCACCACAGCAAGTATTTTTTTTGCCGATGAGAGTATGTCCTGCAGCTTTTTGATGAGCGCCTGCACCTCAGTGAGCTCGTCTTCTATCTTCTTGCGTTCAAGACCGGCGAGTTTCGAGAGGCGCATCTCGAGAATCGCCGCTGCCTGGAGCACCGAAAAGCCGAACTTCTTTTGGAGCGCGAGGGAGGCCGAGGGGATGTCCGCCGCCTTCTTAATTACCGCGATGACTTCGTCAATGTGATCAAGCGCCTTCGAGAGACCAAGCAGAATATGCTCGCGCGCTTCCGCTTGCTGCAAATCGTACTCCGTGCGGCGCTTCACCACCTCCCTTCGATGCTCGATAAAGTGGGCCAGCATGCCCGAGAGGGAGAGCATCTCCGGGACACCATCGACGAGCGCGAGCATATTGTAGTGAAAGGTGCTCTCGAGCTCGGTGTTCTTATACAAAGAGTTCAGGACGGCCTGAGGATGTGCAGTCCCTTTAAGCTCGACCACAACGCGGATGTCAGAGGTGGATTCGTCACGAAGGTCGCGGATGCCTTCTATCTTCTTCTCCTGCACCAAATCTGCGATGCGACTGATGAGTTCGCTCTTGTTCACGCGATACGGGATGGACGTGATGATGATGCGTGCGTCCTTCTTCCCGTCATCAACGA
>JAJXYL010000024.1 GCA_021780575.1 bacterium | reverse complement strand
CGCCAAGAGGAGCTCGTCTGTTGTGAATCCTTCAGCGGTCAGGGCCTCAAGAAGCGCGCGCCACGCGTCCGGCGCGAAGCCGAGACGCCATGCATGGACGCTCTCTTTCCGCAGTCCCCGCTTCTTCGCATACTCGTCAGCGGGACTCCCAGGGAACTTGCCTGCATACCACTCGCTCGCACGACTCATCAGGGCGCGCAACCGCTCCTTTTTTGACGCGGCCTCCTGGCTCTCGCCACGCGCATATTCAATAGTGACGCCCGCCTTCTCGGCAAGAATCTTCAGTGCCCCCTTGAAATCAACCCCTTCTACCTTCTCAATGAACGAGAACCCGTCCCCGCCGATCCCGCAGCCGAAGCAGTGCCATGTGCCGCGCTCGGGCGAGACATGGAAGGAGGGCGTCTTCTCTTTATGGAACGGGCAGAGGCCCCGGAGAGACTTCCCTGCTCGCGTGAGCTTCACGTACGGACTCACGATCTCTACGATTGAGAGACGGTCCTTGATTTCGGCGACCGTATCCCGAGCCATAGGTTACGACGTCGAACCCTGGCGCGGAGCGAAACTTGTCGTGCGAGTGGCGGGTGATGGTGCCGGACGAGTCGCCTGAAGCTTCGTGATGTGGGCGTGTTTCTGGCTCCCAGCAAAACCGGTGCCGGAAGGAATAAGGCGCCCGAGAATTACGTTTTCTTTGAGTCCGCGCAGGCGGTCGACACTGCCACGAAGCGCCGCATTGATAAGAATCTTTGTCGTCTGTTCGAAGGATGCGGCAGAGAGGAATGAACGGCGAGAGAGAGCGCTTTCCTTGATGCCGAGCACTATCTCGCGCGACTGCGGCGCAATCTTGTTCGCTTCCTCCATCTCCTTGACCGCTTTCGCGAATTCCCAATCCTCAACGATGTCGCCGACCGAATAGTCGGTGTCGCCGGCGTCGGTAATCTTCACGCGCGAGAACATTTGCTTCACAACGACCTCAAGGTGCTTGCGCGACACAGAGGCGCCCTGAAGCTCATAGATCTTCGATGCTTCGGTGATGATATATTCCTGCACCGTGGCGCGATCAGCGTGCTCGAAGAGATCATCAAGATCGGCGGAACCGTCAGTAAGAATCTGTCCCTTCGCGACCGTGTCGCCAGCTTTGACCAGCGGAACACGCGGATACGGCGCAAGGTACTCATAGGCCGAGCCGTCCTTCTTGCCCTGCCCGGCCGCCGGGGCCACGACAATAATCTTTTCGCGACCCTCTTCCTTAATCTCTGAAATAAGACCTTCAGATTTTGAAATAACCGCCGGATTCTTCGGCGAGCGCTTCTCAAACACCTCTTCTACGCGCGGGAGACCGCTCGTGATATCGCCGCCGACTGACGCCACGCCACCTGCGTGGAAGGTACGCATTGTAAGCTGGGTGCCCGGCTCGCCGATGGCCTGTGCGGCGACGGTACCGACTGCCTCGCCGAGGTCAACGATCTCCTGAGTCGTGAGGTCCATGCCGTAGCAGGTCTGACAGATGCCGTAGCGCGTTTCGCACGACATAGGAGAGCGCGCGACAATTGACTGCACACTCGACGTAGAAATCGTCTCTGCCTCTTGTGCAGAGAGGTAGTGCCCCGCCTTAAAGAGTACAGTTCCCTCGACGTCCTTCACGTCTTCTGCAAGCACGCGGCCACGCAAGGTCTCCGCATAATTAATCTGAATACCGGAAGCACTGATGCGATTTATCTTCACGCCCCGCTTCGTGCCACAATCCTTTTCCGTCACGATAGAATCTTGCGCAACGTCGAAGAGGCGGCGTGTGAGGTAGCCGGCCTTCGCAGTTCCGAGCGCGGTGTCGGTGAGGCCCTTACGCGCGCCGTGTGTGGACATGAAGTATTCAATCGGATTCAATCCTTCAATCATGGAGGAGATGATTGGCACCTCGATGGTCACGCCAGCCGTGTTTTGAATGAGACCCTTCATACCCGCCATTTGGGTCAGGTTGCCGAGCGTTCCGCGCGCGCCTGACTTCACCATGTCGGCGACGGAACCCATCGGATCGAGTTCCTTTGCGACCTCCTCTTCAACCGCTTGTTTCGTGCCCTGCCATATCTCAATGGCCATGCGACGCTTCTCCTCTTCGGCAAGAAGGCCGTTCTGGTAGTCCTTTTCTATCGTCGCGACCTTCGCAACCGCCTCGCCTATGATGCGCGGTTTCTCTTTCGGCACGGAAATATCGTTGATGGCCCACGAGATACCGGAACGCGTCGCGTAGTCGAAGCCGAAACGCTTCACCTTGTTCACAATGTCCGGTACCGCGTCGAGTCCGTAGCGTGTAATGCAGTCGGTTACGATGCGCGAGAGCACTTTCTTGGTGATGGTTTCGTTGACGAAGGGGTAGTCGGCGGGAAGGACCGTGTTGAAAAGGAGCCGTCCTACCGTGGTCTCAAAGGGGCGGCCATCGAACATGGCATACTTCTCCTTATCCGAGACCGGGAAGACCTTTATCTTGGCACGGACGTCGATTGCATCATATTCGGACGCAAGGATCGCCGCGTTCGGTGATGCGAAGTGCTCACCCTCGCCCTTTGCGCCGTCGATTGCCTTCGTGAGCCAGTACACGCCGAGAATGATGTCGAGCGGCTTGCCGGTGAGCACGATCATGTCGCCCGAACCCGGCTTCAATATGTTCTTGTTGGCACTCATGATATTCTCCGCCTCCCACTGTGCCTCCTCCGAGAGCGGTACGTGCACAGCCATCTGGTCGCCGTCGAAGTCCGCATTGAATGCATTACAGACGAGCGGGTGGAGCTGGATGGCGTCGCCCTCGATAAGACGAGGACGGAAGGCCTGGATGCCCTGGCGGTGCAGGGTCGGTGCGCGGTTAAGGAGCACGTACTTACCGGCAATCGCCTCTTCAAGAATTTCCCACACTTCCGCAACGCCGTCCTCAATCAGACGTCCGGCACCGCGGATATTGAAGGCGAGCTCTCGCTCCAAAAGTCCAGCAATAACAAATGGGCGGAAGAGCTCAAGCGCCATATGCTTCGGCAGACCGCACTCGTCGAGCTCAAGATCAGGACCGACGACGATGACCGAGCGGCCAGAGTAGTCGACGCGCTTGCCGAGCAGGTTCTGGCGGAAGTAGCCCTGTTTGCCCTTCAGGTAGTCAGCGAGTGACTTGAGCGGGCGGCGCTGCGCGAGCGTCATCGCACCGGCGGAGGCGCCGCTCTTGCGGATTGAATTGTCCAAGAGCGCATCAACGGCCTCTTGAAGGATGCGCTTTTCGTTCCTTAAAATAACCTCCGGCGCGTGAATATCGATGAGTTTCTTCAGGCGGTTATTGCGGTTGATGACACGGCGGTAGAGATCGTTCACGTCGCTTGTCGCGTGACGACCGCCTTCGAGAGCGACCATCGGGCGAAGCGCCGGCGGAATGACCGGGATGCGCGTGAGGAAGAGCCATTCCGGACGTATGTTCGACGCGATGAGGCCCGCGATGAGCGAGAGGCGCTTTGCGAGCTTCTCGCGTTCAGCGGCACCCGCCTGCGCGTAGCGCGCGGACAGGGTCTTCTCCAGCTCTTTGAGATCGAGCTTGCAGAAAATATCGTAGATGGCCTCGGCACCGATGCGCGCCTCAAAGAGACCGCCGTATTTCACTGAGAAGCGATGGTACTCAAGCTCGTCGAGCACTTTTCCGACGACAACGCCCTCGATCTCCGCCTTGGTGAGCGTCATCTTTTCCTTCAGCGCATCGCGCTCCTTGTCAGAGTCGAGCGACTTGTACTTGGATTTATATTCGCTCTCGAGCTCGGTCAGAAGGCGTTTCTTCTCGTCTTCTGCGATTTTTGAAACGATGTAGCCAGCAAAGTAAACGACCTTTTCGATGTCGGTCGCGGAGGCACCAAGAAGGAGCGCCATGCGGGAAGGGACCGAGCGCAGGAACCAAATGTGCGCGACCGGCGTACAGAGCTCGATGTGGCCCATGCGCTCTCGGCGCACGATGGAGCGCGTGATCTCAACGCCACACTTGTCGCAGACAATGCCCTTATATCGAATGCCCTTATACTTGCCGCAGTAACACTCGTAGTCCTTTTCCGGGCCGAAAATCTTTTCGTCAAAGAGTCCGTGCTTTTCACTCCGCTGGGTGCGGTAGTTGATGGTCTCGGGCTTGGTTACCTCGCCATTAGACCAAGCGAGAATGCGCTCCGGTGAGGCCAGGGTGAGGCGAAGTCCATTCCAGGTATCGCGGGGAAGAAATTTGCGGGGGGTGAATGCCATAAGAATTTAGGAAATGGATAAAATTATGCCTCCGGTTCTGGCGGCAGATTCAAGGGATCGACGTCGAGCGCCAAGCCGCGGATCTGGTTGGTGAGCACGGCGAATGACGCTGGCGTGCCGGTATGGCTGATTGACTCGCCTTTTACGATTGCGTCAAAAGCGGCGCTTCGACCCTGGATGTCATCTGATTTAATGGTGAGCATTTCGCGAAGCGTGTAGGCGGCGCCGTAGCCGAGCAGTGCCCACACTTCCATTTCACCGAAGCGCTGGCCACCGTTCTGCGCCTTGCCGCCGAG
>JAJXYL010000048.1 GCA_021780575.1 bacterium | reverse complement strand
TCTGTCACGAAGTCGTGGACGGAGGGATTTTTCGAACGCCCGAGAATAGACAAGGAACTTCTGCGCGAGCATGGTCGCGGACTCATCGCGCTCCTTCCTTCATTCGCAGGAGATGTCGCGCAATTCTTGCGCGCAGGAGACCATGACGGCGCGGCGGCTGCGCTCGCCGAATTCAAAGACATTCTTGGTGCAGAGAATGTCTACCTGGAAATAACGCACCACCCGAAGGTGACCGGGCACGAGGCGCTGATGCAAAAAATAGTCGCGCTTGCGCGCGAGAGTAATACTCTGCTCGTCGCCCAGCACGACACTTATTATTTGGAATCCGACGACCGCGAGGCGACCGAGACTATGCGCCGTATCCAGCAGGGCGGCCAGGGCAGAAACGAAGACGAGGACTTCTCTTTCATTAGTGAAAAGAAGGCGCTTGAGCTTTTCAAGGACACACCAGGGGCCGTGGATAATTCGCGGAAGATCGCCGACCGATGCAACGTGTCGTTTGAGCTTGGAAAATGGACCTTCCCTGCCGTGCCGGTATCGCCCGGGTTTAAGAATCACGATGAAGAATTGCGCGCCAAAGCATATGCTGGTCTCAAGGAGCGCGGGCTCGGGGAGGGGGCAGAAGTCATAGATCGCATCGAGTACGAGCTGAAGATTATCATCGGCAAGGGATTTGCCGTGTACTACCTCATCGTCGCTGACTTACTCGCCTTCGCCCGCAGCCAGGGGATTCTCACCACCACGCGCGGCTCCGCAGCCGGCAGCCTCGTCGCCTACCTCACCGGCATCACGAATGTGAATCCGCTTTTTTATAAGCTTCCCTTCGAGCGATTTCTCAACCCCGAACGGCCGAAAGCGCCGGATATCGACATGGACATGGCCGACAATCGCCGCGACGAAATGATTGCGTATACGAAGCGGAAATACGGCGAAGATCACGTCGCACAGATCGGCACCTTCGGCACAATGATGGCACGCGCGGCCGTACGCGATGTTGCGCGTGCTCTCGGACACTCCTACAACACCGGCGATCGTATCGCGAAGCTTATCCCGATAGGTTCTCAGGGATTCCCGATGACCATTGATCACGCGCTCGAGATCGAGCCGGATCTGAAAACGCTTTACGACGAAGACGACGAGGCGCGCGAGATCATCGATCTCGCCAGGCGCATCGAGGGCTGTGTGCGGCACGTCGGCGTACACGCGGCCGGCGTTGTCGTCGCGCCAACGCCACTCGCCGAGTGGACGCCTATCCAACCCGACCCGAAAGGCACCGGCAAGCTTATTACGCAGTACGATATGTATTCCATTACTGATGAATACGGCGGCGTTGGGCTCTTGAAGTTCGACTTCCTCGGCATCAAGAACCTTGCGGTGCTCGCCGATTCGGTTGTGCGAGTGAGGGAAACGCGCGGTACCGTCGTTGATATCGAGAACATCCCCATCGATGACATAAAAACGTTTGAGATGCTCGCCCGCGGCGAGACGGAAGGCGTCTTCCAACTGAACGGCTCCGGCATGACCCGTTGGCTCAAGGAGCTACGCCCCACGACTATTCACGACATCAACGCCATGGTCGCGCTCTATCGCCCGGGACCGATGGAGACCATCCCGAGCTACATTGAACGCAAACATAACCCAAGACTCGTTCACTATCTGGATCCTCGGATGAAAGAGTATCTCGACTTCTCCAACGGCATTCTCGTCTACCAAGACGACGTGCTCCTCACCGCGATAAAACTCGCCGGCTACTCATGGCTCGAGGCGGATGCGCTGCGCAAGGCGATGGGTAAGAAAATCCCGAAGGTGATGCAGGCGGAGAAAGAGAAGCTGTTGAAGGGATTTGTGACGTACGGGAAACTCTCCAATCAACTGGCTGAAAAATTGTGGGGACTCATTGAGCCTTTCGCTGCCTACGGCTTCAACAAGGCGCACGCCGCGAGCTACGGCAAGGTTGCCTATCAAACCGCGTACATGAAGGCAAATTATCCGGTGGAGTATCTCGCCGCCCTCCTCACGGGCGACTCGGGTGACACCGAACGGATATCCATTTACGTCGCCGAGGCAAAGCGCATGCTGGTCCCCGTACTGCCGCCAGATGTCAACGAGAGCGGGAGCGACTTTACAGTGGTTGGCGAGAAGAAAGACGCCATCCGCTTCGGCCTTTCCTCCATCAAGAATTTCGGCGACGGTATTTCAGAGGCGATTATTGCCGAACGGAGAGCGCACGGTCCTTTCAAGACACTTTCCGACTTCCTCTCCCGCGTCGGATCAAAGAATCTCAATCGCAAATCGCTCGAATCGCTCATAAAGTGCGGCGCGCTCGATTCGCTGAGTGCGGGTGCGCGTGGCACGCTTCTTGAGAGTGTTGAGGCCATGCTCGCCTTCCACCGCGAGGCAACCGCAAGTGCGCCGCAAGATTCCCTCTTTGGCGCCTTGGCCAGGCCTCCGGAATTGGCGCTTCCCGAAGGGAAGCCGGCCTCGCTTCTCGACAAACTCGCGTGGGAAAAAGAACTGCTCGGCATTTACGTGAGTGGACACCCTCTCGACGCTCACACGGCGGTCACTAAAAAAACCGTACTCTCTATCGCGAAAATTAAGGAGGAGCAGCAACAGGGGCAACTCGTCATCCTCCCGGTCTTGGTAACTGTGGTACGTTCCATTCTCACCAAGAACGGAGAGAAAATGGCCTTCCTCACCGTGGAAGATATGGTCGATTCCATTGAGGCCGTCATCTTTCCAAAACTCCTTAAAGCACATGCAAGCGCCATTGTCCCGGGGGCGTGCCTTCTCGCGAAGGCGAAAGTATCTATCAGAAACGGCGAAACATCGCTCGCGATTGAGGAACTCAAACCGCTTTGATTTTTCTTATGGTATCCTCCACCGTATGACTTCTCTTGAGGCGAAACGTCATACGTTGGCCCACCTCCTCGCCGCTGTGGTACTTGAAAAATACCCGCACGCGAAACCAACCATCGGCCCAGCTGTTGATGACGGTTTCTATTATGACTTTGATTTCTCAGGGGGCGAGAAACCAACCGAAAAGGAGTTACTCAAACTCGAGTCAGCAATGCGCAAGCTTCTTCCCCACTGGAAAGAAATGGCGGGCAAGGAAACATCAGCTGAAGAAGCGCGGAAACAATTTGCAGGAAATCCATTTAAGCTCGAACTCATTGAAGAGATTTCAAAAAAGGGCGAGAACATAACGCTCTACACGGCTGGAAAATTCACTGATCTCTGTCGCGGCGGACACGTAGAAAGTCCTGCAAAAGACATCGTAGCCGACTCGTTTGCAATCGACCGAATCGCCGGGGCTTATTGGCGTGGTGATGAGAAGAATCCAATGCTCACCCGCATCTACGGTCTGGCGTTTAATACAAAAGAGGAGCTTGATGCCCACAAGATCCAGATGGAAGAGGCGAAAAAGCGCGACCACCGCAAGCTCGGTGCGGAACTAAAGCTTTTTACCCTCTCCTCGCTCATAGGCGCAGGGCTTCCCCTCTTACAACCGAATGGTGCCATTATCCGGCGCGAGATAGAGGAATATCTCTGGGAACTCCACAAAAATCTCGGCTACAGCCGCGTCTACACGCCGCACATTGCGAAAGAACTGTTGTACGAAACAAGCGGGCATGCTGAAAAATTCGGCGACGAGCTGTTCCGTGTTTCAGGCAAAGAAGAGAAATTCATCCTTAAACCGATGAACTGCCCGCACCATATGCAGATCTTCGCCGACAATAAGTTCTCATACCGCGACATGCCCATACGCTACTTCGAGCCGGCAACTGTGTACCGCGACGAAAAAACCGGCCAGCTTGCGGGGCTTACCCGCGTACGCTCAATCACCCAAGACGACGGCCACTTGTTCTGCCGCCCTTCGCAAATCGGCAAAGAGGTCGCGGGGATCGTGAATGTAATCAAGGCATTCTACGGAACGATGCATATGCTCGAGGGCTATTGGGTACGCCTCTCTCTCCGCGGCCCCAACGGCAAGTATCTTGGCTCCGACGAGATTTGGGAGAAAGCCGAGAAGGCGCTCAAGGACGCTGCCGATGAAAATCAACTACCCTACAAAGTCGGCGTCGACGAGGCCGCTTTCTACGGGCCGAAGCTCGATTTTATATTTAAAGATGCTATTGGGCGCGAATGGCAGCTCGCGACCATCCAGTGCGACTTTAACCTTCCGGAGCGCTTTGATCTTTCTTATATTAACGAAGAGGGTGCGAAGGAGCGTCCGGTCGTCATTCACCGCGCCATTTCTGGCTCTCTCGAGCGGTTTATGGGCGTCGCTATCGAGCACTTCGCCGGCGCGTTCCCTTTTTGGCTTAGCCCTGTGCAAGCACGAGTATTGCCAGTATCGGAGAAGCACGTTGCGTATGCACGAGAAGTGCTCGCGGCGCTACGCGACGCCAATATCCGGTCTGACGTGGATAGTGCGAACGAGTCGCTCGGAAAGAAAATACGAAATGCGAAGACCGAAAAGATCCCCTACCTACTCATCGTCGGTGACAAAGAAGTTGGGGCAAGGACGGTATCCGTCGAAAGCCGCGACCACGAGAAACAGGAGGCGACTTCC
>JAJXYL010000019.1 GCA_021780575.1 bacterium | reverse complement strand
GCCGGTGATGTCACCCATGAATTGCTCCGGGACGATGACCTCGATGCGCATGATCGGCTCGAGGATGACGGCCTTCGCCTTTCCTGCCGCTTCTTGGAAAGCCATGGAGGCCGCAATCTTAAAGGCAATTTCCGAAGAGTCCACGTCGTGATACGAACCGTCATAGAGGTCAACGGAGACATCTACCATCGGGAAGCCGGCGAGGAAGCCGCGCACCATCGCTTCGCGCACACCCTTCTCCACGGCCGGGATGTATTCCTGGGGAACGACACCTCCTTTGATGTTGTTGATGAATTCGAAATGATCTTCGCGAGTTATGTTCTTCGCAACCTTCTTCTCCGGATCCACCGGCTCCATTTTCTTCATGCGGATCTTCACGTGCCCGTATTGGCCGCGACCGCCGGTCTGCTTTATGTATTTCCCTTCGGCCTCGGCGCTTCCGAGGATTGTTTCGCGATACGCGACCTGCGGCTTGCCCACATCAGCAACGACGTTGAATTCGCGCTTCATGCGGTCAACAAGGATTTCCAGGTGGAGCTCGCCCATGCCGGAAATGATGGTCTCGCCGGTCTCTTCGTCGGTCTTGATACGGAAGGTCGGGTCCTCGTCCGCGAGCTTGCGAAGCGCGATGCCCATCTTCTCCTGATCGGCCTTTGTTTTTGGTTCAATGCGGAGCGATACCACCGGTTCAGGGAATTTGATCTCTTCAAGTACGATAGGATTCGCCTCGTCGCAGAGCGTGTGCGATGTCTTCGTGTCCTTGAGACCTACCGCGGCGGCAATTTCGCCAGTAAACACCTTCTCTACTTCTTCGCGCTTATCGGCCTGGAGCCGGACGATGCGCCCGATGCGCTCCTTGGAACCGGTTGTTGAGTTGTAGACGTACGAACCGGCGCTGATAGTGCCCGAGTATACGCGGAAGAAGGTGAGCGCGCCGACAAAAGGATCGGTCTGAAGCTTAAAGGCAAGCGCGCAGAACGGTTCGTCGTCTGACGCATGGCGCTCGATAGACTCGCCAGTCTTGGGATTGGTGCCGGTCGCCGGCTTTAAATCAAGTGGCGAAGGGAGGTAGTCAACGACAGCATCGAGTACGAGCTGTACGCCCTTATTCTTCAATGCACTCCCGCAGTAAACCGGGAAGATAGCATTATTGATGACTGCTGTACGCAAAATGGCTTTGAGCTGACTGAGACTGGGTTCTTTGCCCTCGAGATAGGCGCTCATCGCCGCATCATCCTGCTCCACGATGCGCTCGATAAGTTCGGCGCGATATTTCTTCGCATCTTCCAGATACTGTGCGGGGATTTCGCCTTCAATCACTTCTTCGCCCATGTCCCCCGCAAAGGAGTACGCCTTCATTGTGAGCAAGTCCACCGAGCCTTCGTGTGCGGCCTCCTCACCGATGGGAATCTGCATACGAATGGCTTTCGGTGAGAGGCGATCGAGAATGCTTGCGTAGGAGCGTTCGAAGGATGCGCCGGTGCGATCGAGCTTATTGACGAAACAGACACGCGGCACTTGTGCCTCATCGGCATAGCGCCAGTTAGTCTCAGACTGCGGCTCCACGCCTGCGACGCCGTCGAAAACGACAATAGCGCCGTCGAGGACGCGCATTGAACGCTTCACTTCGGCGGTGAAGTCGATGTGCCCGGGCGTATCAATAACGTTGAAACGGAATTTCTTTGCTATATCTTTCTTATCTTTCTCGCCCGTCTTCGTCCAGAAACAGGTGATGGCCGCTGCGGTGATTGTGATGCCGCGTTCGCGCTCCTGCTCCATCCAGTCGGTCGTCGTCTCGCCCTCATGCACTTCGCCTATTTTGTGCTGACTGCCGGTATAGAAAAGGATGCGTTCGCTCGCCGTCGTCTTTCCCGCGTCGATGTGCGCTATGATGCCGAAATTGCGTACTCTCTCAAGCGGATAGTCTCTGTTCATAAGGTGTTACAAAAATAAAAAGCGCTGCGCGCACTGAGATAATATCACAGCGTTACTGCACCGACACATTACCAAGCAAAGTGCGCAAATGCCTTGTTGGCCTCGGCCATACGGTGCATCTCGTCCTTCTTCTTGATAGCGTCGCCCTCGTTCTTGGCGGCAAGCAGAAGCTCAGCAGCAAGCTTATCTGCCATCGGCTTGCCCTTCTTTGAGCGAGCGGCACCGATAATCCAGCGGAACGAGAGGGCAAGGCGGCGATTCTGGGGCACTTCGCGCGGGACCTGGTAGTTCGCCCCGCCGACACGACGCGAGCGGACCTCCATAAGTGGCGACACGTTCCTGAGCGCTGCTTCAAAGGTCTCAAGCGGATTCGCCCCGCCCTTCTCGATGACGGCAAGGGCATCGTAGACTACGGCGCGCGCCGTATCCTTCTTGCCGCTCCACATAACGGTATTGATAAAACGCGTGAGAGTCTCCGAACCGTATTTGAGGTCAGGACGCCAGGTACGCTTCTTTTTAGTAGGTCGGCGCATGGTTATTTAGCAGACGGGCGCTTCGCGCCGTAGCGCGAGCGGGCGGTGCGGCGCTTCTCGATACCGCCAGTGTCGAGCTTGCCGCGCACGATGGTGTACTGCACGCCGATGTCCTTCACGCGACCGCCGCGAAGCATCACGACTGAGTGTTCCTGGAGATTGTGCCCTTCGCCCGGAATATAGGCCGTAACTTCCATCCCGTTGGTGAGCCGGACGCGGGCAATCTTGCGGATAGCGGAGTTTGGCTTACGCGGCGTCTTTGTGGTCACCTTGGTGCAGACCCCGCGTTTGAAGGGCGAGGGGTAATAGGTCGGACGATTCTTGAGCGCATTAAAACCGCGGGCAAGCGCCGGCACGGTCGTCTTCGACGATCGGCTCTTGCGCCCTTTTCGGGAAAGCTGGTTGATGGTGGACATTTATAGAAAACCCGCAAACGCGGGACATGAGCACTATATATAATAGTGCGACAGAACGCAACTGCTACCTAACTACCCTCTCCATCAACTGGTTCGCGGTAGGGGTCAGAGGAGTACGACTCCATGGGTGGACGGGGAGGTTTGGGCATGAGCGGTACGGGTGGCGGAGGTGTGTTGCTCGTCACAGGACGCCGGATGATATTCGGCATTGCAGGGGCGGCAGGCATCATGCCAGGGAGGTTAGCGGGGGGGGTGTACTCACGCTGGGGCGGCTTGAGCCCCGCCGGTATGGCACTCGGCATCATTCGTGCCGAAGGAGAAGGCTCCTCGTGGTCTTCGAGCATTTTGCTGGTATTCATGCTTGGCGCTTGATCCTGAAATGGCGCGGACGGACGAGGTGAGACAGGTTTCGGTGGCTGTTTAGGAACTGGCGTATAGCGCATCATCGACGCTGCTACTTGTGCTGGACGCTGCGGTAAGCTTGGATTCGCTTGAATGATGACCGACTGTGGTGGCATACTGCTCGCTTTTGGCGCAGGGGCGAAAGCTTGTGGGCGCGGAGGAACATTCACTTGCGGTTGCGGCGTAACTGGTGCTGCGGGCCTCACTGGCCGCCCTGTATTCCCTCCCTCATTTTGCATCTGCTCGCGCAGGGGGATGAAAACTTGTTCATTCACATCATGCGTAATGCCATTGACGACGTGCTGATCGAGCTTCGCCTCTTCAACAAGCGTTTGCGTAAACTCATTCGGAGTATCGATACCCATCAAAAGCAACATTATCTCTCGTTCAAGAATATTCCCTTGATCAGCATGGAGGCCATATTTGGTTATTAAACTTCTAGCGACAACTGAATACTTCCCTTGCCCGAGGTAGTGCCGAATTGACGGTGGCAAAGTCTGCATCACCTGCTTGATGCTTTCTTCGAGTGTCAGTTCTGGTTGGTTCTGGTCCATAATTCAAATTAGGCCGTCTCTTCTCTCGGCTTCTCTGCCGCCGCTTCCACGGACCTTTCCTCTTCTCCACCTTCTCCCGACTTTTTTCCCTCTTCTCCCACCTTTTTTTTCAGCTCCTCATAGAGTTTATCCCCGGGAGATTTCTCCTTAGCGCTCTGTTTTATTTTCCTGGCAGCGGCCGACCTGCCAGGACCAAACAGTGCCCAACCTCCGAAGCCTGTAATATTCTCTGCGTATTGTTGTTTCTGTTTTGTGACCCTGTCTTTCATGATATCTTCCGCTGTTTTCCCTTCCGCGGTTGAGAGCTTCTTCCCTGCTTCACCAAGTGCTTCCGATTTTTGTTTAAGATTATCCCTAGTTGTTGCAAGATTCGCTTCAATTGTTCCAAGTTTTTGTTTTGCAACTTTAAGATCATTTGTATTTTGCTGGTCGAAGATGCCTCGATTTCTATTACTCGTGTTTATGGCCGTAAGTCGGTCAATCTCTGCATGTTGTTCGAGGCTCTGTTTCTGATTCGCCTCGTGCTGTTTCTGGGCCGCCCCGTACTGATTTCTTGCATTACCGTGTATCTCTGATGCCTTCCCTTTCTCTTCTTCGAGTTTTGCGGCATCCGCCTCCGTTGGTCCCTGCTCTTGATTGGCCTCACCAATAGATTTGGCGTACGCCTCATGCGCCTTAATCTTACCTGCCCGCCTTGCTTCGTAACCGCCCTTAGCTACGGCCCCGGCATTAATGCCGCCATATGGTATGGCGCCCCA
>JAJXYL010000040.1 GCA_021780575.1 bacterium | reverse complement strand
CGCTTGTAGTGAGCCGCACCGATGTCGAAAAGCCAGGAGGAGGGCTCGAGAGCATGTATGAACTTATCGCGGGAGAACGGAGATTGCGCGCGAGCAGGCTTGCGGGCCTTAAACAGATTCCCGTGGTGATCCGCTCGGGTGAAAGCAATCTCACGAAGCTCGAACTTGCTATTATCGAGAATCTCCAAAGAGAGGACCTCAATGCGATTGATCGGGCAAAGGCGCTCCAGAAGCTTATTGACGAGTTCGGGATATCGCATGCCGAGACTGCCGCAAAGATCGGCAAGAGTCGCGAGTACGTATCGAACTCACTCCGTCTCCTGTCGCTTCCCGAACACATGCAAGGCGCCATTGTAGGGAAGGAGATGAGCGAGGGTCATGCGCGCACCTTGCTTGCGCTCAATGACCGCCCCGAAGAGCGCGAAACGCTCTTTAAGGAAATTGTATTGAAAAAAATCTCCGTTCGTGCCGCCGAGCGCATTGCGCGCTCCATCGCACAAGAGCGGGTGCGTAAGTATCACAGGAAGACGCTCGAAATGGTAGAGCTTGAGAAGTCGCTTACAGAAACGCTTGGCACGCGCGTCATTATCGAGACAAATGCCGAAGGAGGACGTCTCCTCATCGATTTTTTCTCACCCGAGGATCTCTCCACTATCGCGACCGCACTCGTGGCGCACCCAGCAAGGGAACCGGCGGTCGACGCTGGTATGCCCATTTTCAAAAATACGACGCAGATCTTGGGTGACCCGATTCCGCCCCCAGCCCCGGAGGACTCCGACGATGATATTTATTCGGTAAGCAATTTCAGCCTTTAAGCACCCGAAATCGATCGGTTACCTTTGTCTTCGGTACGGCGTTTCCGTCGTCGTGGTAGCTTACTCGGTTCGGTCATGCCGAGCGCGGCGCGGATGTGCCGGCGCGCGAGCGAGGTGCGGGCGATGTTGAGCCACTTGGGCGACGGGTGCGCGGAGTCTCTTCGGAGTATCTCGACGACCTCGCCGTTACCAAGCGGGGTATCAAAAGAGACAAGTTTTCCGTTGACCTTCGCTCCCTGGATGTGATCGCCAAGATTGCTGTGTATTGCGTACGCGAAATCGATTGGTGTTGATGCGGCTGGCAGGTCAATGACGTCGCCCTTCGGCGTGAAGACGAACACGCGGTGAGAGAAGAAATCCTCTCGCAACCCATCAACAAATTCTTTAGAACCCGCAACATCGGTATGCGCCTCGGCAAGCTCGGCGAGCCAGGGGGGCGCTTTCACCATGCCCTCGATTTTATTCCCATCTCCCTTTTTCGAGAATCTCATGAGAGAAGGGATAAGAGAGCGTATCCAAGTGAAGGAGAGAGACGAGAACATTCCTTTTTGTGTTTCCTTATCGAGTCCCTCAATCCCTTTCCCGAGCTGTTTGTACGACATGTGCGACGCGATGCCGAATTGGGCGCGGCGATGCATTTCTTCGGTGCGGATCTGTATCTCCACGATACCCGCCTTCGGCGTCACGACCGTAGTGTGGAGCGACTGATAACCGTTTGGTTTGGGAAATGCGATATAGTCCTTAAACTCGCCGGGGAGCGGCTTATAGAGCGCGTGCACGACACCGAGCGCTACATAACAATCTTCAACCTTCTGCACCAGGAGACGGAGGGCGGCGATATCGTGGATGAGGTTGATATCATCATGTTTCCTCACCAACTTCTGATGCAGGCTCCAGAGACCCTTCATGCGGATATCGGTACGAAAATGTTCCAGTCCTTTTTTTGCTAGCTCTTGTTTCAACTCCTTCTGCGTTTTCGCGAGGCCATCCTCTGTTTCTTGAGTCTTCAATTTACGCACCTTGGCAGTATGCGCGGCTGCATCAGGATCAACAAAAGGGAAGGCGAGGTCCTCAAGTGTGTTCTTCATCTTTCCCATTCCGAGACGGTCGGCGATGGGAGCGTAGATCTCGAGCGTTTCAAGCGCAATGCGTCGCTGCTTGTGTTCAGGCACGTGCTCCAGGGTCTGCATATTGTGTTTACGATCGGCAAGTTTCACGATAAGGACGCGAATATCGCTCGCCGTAGCGACCAGGAGACGTCGCAAACTTTCTGCGTGGCGCTCGGCTCCGCGGTACTTGTGCGTGCCGAGTTTCGTCACGCCATCAACAATGAAAAGTAATTCCTTTCCGAACTCCTTTTCCATTTCGGCGCGCGAGACGCGGCCATCTTCGACCGCGTCGTGGAGGAGTCCGGCGGCAATCGTCGTCGCGTCCATCCCATATTCAGCGAGCGTTTTTGCGGTTGCTGCCGGGTGGATAAAGTACGGCTCCCCCGAGTAGCGCGTCTGGCCCGCATGCGCTTTCTTAGAAAATTCATATGCCTTTTCTATGATAGCGACGTCCTCCGGCGTCGCGCCCGTCATTTCGCCAATAATCTCCTTGACGGTGGTCATAGGAGACTACTATACACCCGTAATTGTATTATTTCAGGTAATCAGCAGCTTTCTCGGAGGTAAGGGAATCGGGCGTGGTCGTTTCCGGTAGATAAATGCGCCGCAGGCCCTTTTTTAGGAAGAATCCCTGTTTTGATTTGTAGAGTACAAGCTGCTTGCCAGTGCGTGGATGTTTGCCGATTTCCTTCACTACTTCGACGCCTTTGGGAGGACGCTTCGGTTCGGCGAGGACAGCGAGTGCTTCATCAAGCGTGATGGTGTAGGGGTCGCCCACCTTCGGCTTCAGAGAGCGGAATTCGCCGTCACTGCCAATGTACGGCCCGAAGCGTCCTGTTGAGGCGAATACCGGCTTACCAGTTGAGGGGTGCATGCCCAGTTCGCGCGGGAGCGAGAGATACTTGAGCGCATCGGCAAGCGTTACTTGCGTGATATCGGTTCCCGCCGGGATACTCGCGCGTTTCGCTGCTATTTTCGGTCGCCCGCGACCGCGCGTGGGCTTTTTTTTAATTTCGGCCCCCGCTCTCCGCTCTTCAGTGTCCGGCAGTGCCATCTCCACGTACGGCCCGAAGCGTCCGATCTTTATGTAAATCGGTGCCCCAGTCTCGGGATGGTTCCCGATGGGTTCATCATTCTTGAGCTCAGCTCCTTCTTCGGTCCGTGCGCCGAGACAGTCAGGGTACCGCTTGCAGCTCATGAAGACGCCGCCACGCCCAAGCTTAAACTCCATCGGGCTCCCACAGAGGGGGCAGGGGAATTCTTTCGGTGCGTCGCCGAGCGAGGTCGCTTTCGGCAACTTATCTTTGGCCAGGACTGCTTTTTCAAAAGGGCCATAAAATGCGGTGAGCGTCTCGGTATAGCCGCGTTCGCCGCGCGCGATCTCATCGAGCTGGTCTTCCATGTCCGCGGTGAACGTATCGCTAACATACTCGGGGAAGTTTTCTTCAAGCCATCCAGAAACGACCATGCCGGTCGCAGTGGGCTTCAGCGCGCGTGCGATTTTCTCCACGTAGCCACGGTCCTGGATGGTCTTCATGATGGACGCATAGGTCGAGGGGCGGCCGATACCGCGTTTTTCGAGTTCTTTGATAAGCCCCGCTTCGGTGTAGCGGTTTGGCGGCTCAGTCTGCTTTTCTTCTGCGCCAAGCGAGAGAAGCGTGAGAGGGTCTCCGACGGAGAGCTTCGGCAGTTCGACATCTTCGCCTCTTGCGGCCGTATCGAGCGCGAGCCAGCCGGGGAAGATTACCTGCGAACCATTTGCCGTAAAGGGCGGGATGTCGGCGCTCGCTCTTGCCGCAACGTTGGTGCGCATAATTTTCGCCGAGGCCATTTGGGAGGCGAGTGCCCGCGTTCGGATGAGCTCATAGAGCTGCGTTTCGTCCGGCGTTGAGCCAGCACGCTCCCGACTCGAGTCGGTGGGTCGGACAGCCTCATGGGCTTCCTGCGCGTTCTTGCTCGTCGTTTTATAGGCGCGTACCTGGAGATACTTTGTGCCAAACTCTTTCTCGATGACGCCCACCATCTTTGCGACTGCCTCGGTTGCGAGGTTCACCGAATCGGTGCGCATGTAAGTGATATGGCCGGCTTCATAGAGTTTCTGTGCGGCGCGCATCGTGCGCGAGGGCGCGAAGCCAAGGCGCGTTGACGCGGTCTGTTGCAGTGTTGACGTCGTGAAGGGCGGGCGGGGATTACGCTCCTCCGCCTTTCCCGTTATGCTGGCGACGCTCCAGGTCGCGCCTCTGCCCGCACCCGCAATGCGGTTCGCCTCCTCTTTTGTCGCTGGCTGTTCGGTGCAGACGGTTGCGAGGTCCCCGGCCTTTGATTTAAAGAGCGCGCTCAATACAAAGTACGTGACTGGTATGAAGGATTTTATTTCGCGCTCGCGTTCGACAAGAATACGGAGCGCTGGCGACTGCACGCGCCCTGCGGATAATCCATACCTCACTTTTTTCCAAATGAGTCCAGAGAGATCATAGCCGACGATGCGGTCGAGGACTCTCCGTGCCTCTTGCGCATGGCGCAAATTTTCATCGATAGCGCGCGGATGGGAGAGTGCCTCTTCAATAGCGTCCTTGGTAATCTCGTGAAAAACAACGCGTTTAGGCTTCTTCAGGCCTGCTACCTCCTTGATATGCCAGGCGATTGCCTCACCCTCCCGGTCTGGGTCGGTCGCAAGGTATATCTCATCGGCTTTTGCCGCAGCACGCTCTATTTTCTCGATTACCTCACGTTTATCGGCGGGGATGACGTAATGTGGAATAAAGCCTCCATCAATGTCGACG
>JAJXYL010000004.1 GCA_021780575.1 bacterium | reverse complement strand
ACGGCCGTACCGACGCGCAAGATGTGCCGAACAGCTTCCTTGTTGATGGTCGGGAGGGTGCCGGGGTGCGCCATACAAACCGGACACACATTCACGTTCGGCCGGGTCTCATCGGGGTCATTTTTCGAGTCGCAGAACATCTTTGTCCGCGTCTTGAGCTCCGCATGTATTTCGAGACCGATGGTGGGGCGGTAAGCAGCCATTCTCCTAGAGTATAGCCTCTCGAGGAAAATGCCTAGTGGGCCTTCGGAAGGATTTTGATGAGTCGGTCGGCGAGGGATTTGATGGATTCAGGGTCCTCAATCGACACTGAAAGCACTTCCCTGCCCGTCTCTCGGGCCAGTAAGTTCTTTTTTGTTTCGCACATTTCTGGGGAAATGAGGTCTATTTTCGACAGGACGATGATCTCGTTCTTCTCCCCAAGACCGTGCCCGAACGCGTCTAACTCCTTGCGCACTTCCCTATAGGTCGCGAGGGGGTCATCTTGGTCTGCAGAGACGAGATGTAACAGAATTCCTGTGCGTTCAACGTGCTTGAGAAACTTCGTGCCGAGCCCTCGTCCAGCCGAGGCCCCCTCGATAAGCCCGGGAATGTCCGCAAGAATGTGCCCATAAAAGTCGCCGAGGTTCGGCCCGAGGGTCGTGAACGGATAGTCTCCAACTTTAGCCTTGGCTCGAGTGAGCGCGTTGAGAAGCGAGGACTTCCCGGCATTCGGTAGACCGACGAAACCAGCGTCCGCGATAAGCTTGAGGGTTACGTGGATATCCCCACCCTTCCCTTCTTTACCAAGCGTTCGTTCAAACGGATTCTGCTTCGTCGAGCTCCTGAATCGCGCATTGCCGAGACCGCCCTTGCCGCCCCGGAAGAGAGTGATGCGCTCGCCTTCTGTTGTAATCTCGTGTTCCTCTCCTGTTTGTACAAAACGCGCAATCGTGCCCACGGGTACCGGGAGGAGCATGTCCTCACCCGCCTTCCCCTGCTTCAGCTCGTTTTTCCCGGCTCCTCCGTCCTCTGCGTGGAATTTCTTCTCAAAACGATACCGCGAGAGCGCGGCTATATCGCGCACGCCGACAAGCACGATGTCGCCGCCCTTGCCGCCGTCGCCGCCGGAGGGGCCGCCGCGCGCGGTCTCCTTGGTCCGCAACCAGCGGATGACGCCGTCGCCGCCCTTGCCTGACTGCGCATATATCTGCACCTCATCAACAAACGCCATATCAGCTTTGGTCTACGATCTCCCACCCTTCTGCCAAAAGAGGTTCGGCTTTCTTAAACTTGAGCGTCTGTATCTCGTCTCCTTTTTTAAGAGTGACGATGTCGTTGCGTCCATAGGCGCCTTCTTTCTTAATGGGTGCGGGTGCGCTTCCTTCTTCCTGACCTGCGGCAATAAGCGAGGCGCGCGTTTTCGCCTCTTCCGCGCGAACGCGCGCGTCGTCGGAAGGCGTCATGCGCGGGAGAGCCTCGGCGACGGCGGCCTTGATACTCTCTTCAAGCTGCCGGAACCGTATCAACCCTTCACGGCGATATTCGATAAGGGGATCTCTCTGGCCGTATGCGCGAAGTGATACCGAGCGGCGCAAGTAGTCCATTGTCTCGAGGTGTTCGAGCCAGAACGTATCGATAACCTGCAGAAGAAGGCGGCGCAGGTGAGGAACGAAAGCATCGCCAAGCTCGCTCTTTTTTTCGTTAAATATGGATCGATTCTCCTCGCTGTTCCCGAAGAGGCCGAGGATGAGCTCCTCCACCTCTTCCGCGCTCCCGAGGAGTGCGGCACGGCGGCGGGCATAGATGGCGAGGCGCTGGGTATTCATGACATCGTCATAGGCGAGCACCTGCTTACGGGAGTCAAAGTTAAATCCCTCAATGCGGCCCTGCGCAGTTTCGAGAGCTCGTGTAATCATTGAACTTTCAATCGGTTCGTCTTCGGGAATGCCGAAGCGACCCATCACTTTCTTCAGCGTCTCCGAAGCGAAGACGCGCATGAGCTTATCTTCAAGCGAAACAAAGAAGCGCGTCTCTCCAGGGTCGCCTTGGCGGCCTGCGCGGCCACGCAGCTGATTGTCGATGCGGCGTGCGTCGTGCCGTTCGGTGCCGACGACCATGAGGCCGCCAAGAGCGATGACCGAAGCGCGCGTCTCGGGCGTTGCGAGCGCACCGCCGAGTTTTATGTCAACGCCGCGCCCGGCGAGGTTTGTTGCGACCGTCACGCGGCCCTCCTTCCCCGCCTCAGCGATAATCTCGCCTTCCCGCTCATGATTCTTCGCGTTCAGGACCTCGTGCGGCACGTTCGCGTCAGAAAGATATGCGCTTACCGTTTCGTTATCTTCAATGGAAACTGTGCCGACGAGGACCGGCTGGCCCTTGTCGTGACGCTCCTTTACCGCGCGCGCGACCGCCCGATATTTCCCTGCGCTTGTTTGAAAGATGAGGTCGTCATAATCCTTACGCTCCGAAGTCTTGTTGGTGGGCACCACGACGACCTCAAGCCCGTAGACGGTATAGAATTCCTCTTCCGAGGAGAGCGCGGTACCGGTCATGCCGGCGAGCCGTCCGTACATGCGGAACAAATTCTGGAACGTGACAGTCGCGTAGGTCCGGGTCTCTTCTTTTATCTTGACGCCCTCCTTTGCCTCGATGGCCTGGTGCAGACCTTCCGACCAACGGCGGCCGGGCTGGAGTCTGCCCGTGAACTCGTCCACGATGATGACCTCGTTATCCCGCACTACGTATTCCTTATCCTTTTGAAAAAGCGCCTTCGCCCGCACCGCCGTCTCGAGATGGTGCGCATACTTCACTCCGCCTTCGGTATAGAGATTCTCAAGGCCAAGCGCGACTTCGGCCTTCCGGATCCCCTCCTCAGTGATTTGAATCGCTTTCTGTTTTTCATCAACGGAGTAATCCTCGCCTTCTTGGAGGCCGCGGACGATCTCTGCGAACCGTTCGTAGAATCCCTGGGAGTCGCCGGAAGGCCCTGAAATAATAAGCGGTGTACGCGCTTCATCTATCAAGATGGAGTCCACTTCGTCGATAATCGCGTAGTGGTACGGACGCTGGACGATCTGCGCCGCGTCATAAGCGGTATTGTCGCGCAGGTAGTCGAAACCAAGTTCGTTGTTGGTGACATATGTGACGTCACACGCGTAGGCCTCCTTCTTAGATACGGGACGCAGGTAATCGTAGAACACTTTAAAAGAACCTGCAGCGTCCCGCTGTGCGTCCTCGGCTTGTTCGACGTGTGACGCATCATACTGATACGCGCCTGCGCTCGTGACAACGCCGACCGTGAGGCCGAAGAAGTTGTATACCTGACCCATCCACGCGCCGTCGCGTCGCGCAAGATAATCGTTGACGGTGACAATCTGGACTCCCTTCCCCGCAAGCGCATGAAAAGTCGCCGGTAAGGTGGCGACGAGCGTCTTGCCTTCGCCCGTACGCATCTCGGCGATCTTGCCGCGCAGAAGCGCCAGTCCGCCGATAAACTGGACATCGAAATGGGGCTGACGAAGAGTACGGCGCGACGCTTCGCGCACCAGCGCGAACACGAGAGGAAGATCGGCTTCAGACGCCGCACCGTTTTCTTTCGCACGGGCGTGTACGGGCGCGAGCCGGGCGCGTACCGACTCATCAGAGAGCCCAATAAGTTCTTCAGAGAACGCGTTCGCCGAGGCGACGACAGGCGCCGCGGCCTTGAGAAAGGCCGCGGATTGGTTCTTTGAGAAAAGTTTCGAGAGCCCGAGCATTGCGGCGCATTATACCATTTGACGCGTTTTTTAGCTAAAAAGAAGCCGCCCGCCAATTTGGCGGGCGGCTTCTTTTTATCGAACTAGCGGCGACGCTTTGCAGCCTTGCGCTTCGTTGTCTTGCGCTTCGCTGTTTTCTTCGCGGCCTTACGTTTCTTTGCCATGGTGGATGCGAATTAAGTAACGGCTGATATGTCGACCCGTTTGTGCGTGGAATAATTTTTTCACGCGCAAACGTTTCTACACATCATTATCGCGCGTTGAAAAATTTTTGTGCAGTAAAAGAACGCAGAGTGGGGATAACTTACGAAAAAGATATTCCGCCAAACGTTTCCACTTCGCGTTCAAGTGCGATACCGGTCATTTCAAACACGCGTTCCGTAACGTCGCGCGCAAGCGCGTCGATGTCTGCTGCAGTCGCGCCAACACGCGCGACGATGACAAGCGGCTGCTTCTCATAGAGAAGCACGTTGCGCACCTCATATCCCTTCAGAGAGAGGGCATGGTCGAGAATCCAGGCGAGCGATATTTTTACGCCACCATTCTCTTGCGGAAATGTCGGAAGACCGGGAAAACGCTTCGTGAGCGAATCGGCCTGCTCGCGCGTTACGATTGGATTTTTGAAGAAGGATCCGGCCGTACCCTCTTCGGCGCTTCGAGGAAACTTCCCGGCGCGAATAGCACGTACCGCCCGCGCGATATCCGTCGGCGTCGCAAGCGGTTCCCCCGCAGCCTGCTTTTGCATCAGATCGGGATATGAAATGTTCTTGGTCGCACCCTGTGCGAAGCGTAGCGCAACCCGCGTGATGATATATGCCCGATGTTTTTTAAAAAAACTGGTTCGGTACGCAAGCGCGGCTTCGGCCTGCGTGATGCGCCGGTGTTCGCCCGTTTCTCGATGAATGGTATCGGCGTATGAAAATACATTCGCGAGCTCGGCACCGTAGGCGCCGATATTCTGCACCGCCGCACCGCCAAGCGTGCCGGGTATACCGGCAAGATTCTCGATACCGAAGATGCCGCGCTCGCCAGCCGCGTCAACAACCGCTTCCCAAGGAGTTCCCGCTCCCCCGATGAACAGCGGACCGACATCGTCATTCTCAAACACGATGCCGCCGAGCGCCACGCGGAGCACAACCCCATCAACTCCGCTGTCCGGCACAAGCACGTTGCTA
>JAJXYL010000013.1 GCA_021780575.1 bacterium | reverse complement strand
AGATGGCAGCCATGGAGCGCAACATCTCCAAGCTCGCCTTTGATGTGGGGGCCCGGGCGGTCTATCTTGCCAGACCGGAAAAATTCAACGGCGGTTTTATCGCGAACATCATCGCCCTCTTCAAACCCTTCAGTAGTGAGGGCTGGAATGGTATCAGAGCATCCGGGTGGATGATGAATTTTGACGACTACCCCTGGGAGATTGGCGCCAGTAAGAAGAAGGATTCCTTCCGCCGCGGACTCGTCGAGGCGTATCGGCGCCGGCAGTTTTTTTACGACCCCTTCTTTGAGGGGGGATTGCGCGCGAAGGATGCGATGGTGATGAGTACCGAGGAGCTCGCTACCATCTTTCATGTCCCCTCTGGCACGGTCCAGACGCCGGGCCTCGCCCGCGTCCCGTCAGCAACGGCTGAAGCCCCTGCCAATCTGCCGACCTAGGCATGGATTTCTTCAAACGCTACCCATCCTGGCTCGCTGTTTCTGTGCTTGTCCTGCTTACGGGCGGATATGCGCTTCTGCTTGCCCCCCCGTCAAACTTTCCCTTGCATGAGACCGTTATCGTCGCGCGCGGGGCATCGGCGTCCGCCGTGGCGAGCGGGCTCTATGATGCGCGTATCATCAAGCACCCCTCGGTCTTGTGGTTTATCCTGCGTTTTTCAGGCGCGAGTGCCCACGTACATGCAGGGACCTATGTTTTCGATACCAGCGAGAACGCTCTGACAGTCGCATATCGGCTCGCCACCGGCGCCTACGGCCTCCCGCTGGTGCACATGACCTTTCCCGAAGGGGTGACCGTGCGTGATATAGCGGGAAGAGTTGCTGAGGCGATGCCGACGATATCGGCGCAAGATGTACTCGCTCTCGGAAAGCCGCAGGAAGGATATCTTTTCCCCGATACCTATCTCTTCCCACCTGACGCGAGCGCCGAATCTATCCTGAAGACGATGCGGGCGAACTTCGAAACGAAGACGGCCGCGCTCACCAGCGACATCCAAACGTCGGGACACTCGCTCGCAGACATCATCACCATGGCCTCCCTCGTCGAAAAGGAGGCTCGTACGGACGAGGACAAGCGCATCGTCGCCGGAATTTTGTGGAATCGTCTTGCGCGCAAGATGCCGCTTCAGGTAGACGCGGTCTTCGGGTATATCTACAACCGCGACACGTATTCACCCTCGCTCGCCGACCTCGCCGTTGACTCGCCCTATAACACCTACACCCATACTGGACTCCCGCCGGGACCAATTTGCAATCCCGGTCTTGGAAGCATCCTCGCCGTCTTGCATCCGACAAAAACGGACTACCTTTATTACCTTACCGATAAGAATGGCATGATGCACTACGCCACGACGTACGCCGCTCATCAAGCTAACCAACAGAAGTATTTGCATTAGAATGCAGGCATGAATGTCAAAGGGAAGAAAATATACGTAGGGCTCTCGGGGGGAGTGGACTCGGCCGTCTCCGCAGCGCTCCTGCGGCAGGCGGGTGCCAAGGTGACGGGAGTATTCATCAAAGGGTGGTATCCGCCCGGGATGCCGTGCACCTGGGCGGCAGAGCGCCGCGATGCGATGCTAGTTGCCGCACGGCTTCACATCCCGTTTGAGACCCTTGATGCGCGCGTAGAATATAAAGAGGGAGTTATCGATTACCTACTCTCCGAGTACCGTGCTGGACGAACGCCGAATCCAGACGTTATGTGCAACAGGGAAGTGAAGTTCGGGGCGTTTTATCGGTTCGCGAAAGCCGCCGGCGCGGACTTTATTGCGACCGGGCACTATCGAAGCGGCGAGAAGGATCAGAGTTATTTCCTCTGGGCGGTGCCGAAAAATATTCTGGACGCAACTATATTTCCCGTTGGGAATTTCTCGAAGGAGAAGGTACGCGCGCTCGCGAAACAGTTTCATTTGCCCGTGGCCGAGAAAAAAGATAGCCAAGGCGTCTGCTTTCTTGGGAGTGTGTCTATTGAAGAATTCCTGAAAAAGGAATTGGGGAGCGATAATCCGGCGCTCCTCTACACCATGGGGCAGAGAGTCCCGCTCCCCGATGGTCCCTGGTATGTGGTCGGCAAGGACGTTGAGAAGAAAGAAATCATGGTTTCAAAAACACGCGCAACGGAGGTGCGAGAGATCCCCTTCAGCAGCGCGAACTGGTTCAGTGGGCCATCGGGCGAACTGGAGGCGCAGACCCGCTACCGCGGCCCCCGAGTGGGAGGGCGCATAGAGAATGGCCGCTTCATCGCCGCCGCCCCGCTTCCCGAGCGGCCTGCGACAGGCCAATCAATTGTCTTCTATCGGGGTGATGAACTTGCCGGTGGTGCTATTATTACCCCATGATTCACACACGCCTTTGGATTTCTGCCGGGATCATTGCGCTCATTGTTCTTGTCGCCTTCGCGCTTTCAGTGCCGCACGCCCGCGACCTCGGAGTGAAATCTGAGGATTCCATCGCGACAACGAGCGTGCCAATGGTCGCGTTGCATGACGCATATAAAAAGGGCCTGCACACAATCTCCGGCTCAGTTGAAGTGCCGAATGCCTGCACTCCTGTTTCCGCCGCGGCAAGTCTCGTTGGCAACGCGTCCAGTACTCAGAGCATCCTCGTTGCGGTCACTCTACAGACCGACTCCGGTGTCTGCCTTCAAGTGCCGACAAGCGCTAATTTCCAGACAACGCTCATGGCACCCGCCAACCTGCCGATAGGAACGACCGTCAATGGTTCTTCGGCCAGCACGACATCTTCATGACCCATCCGATTATCATCAAGGCTGATGGTTCAAAGGAAGTGTTCAATCCAGAGCGTCTCGTTCTTTCACTCGAACGTTCCGGCGCGAAACCGTTTGCAGCCGAGCGTATCGCTCGGGCCATTACGGACACTGTCGCACCCGGAACTTCTTCTCGGGAGGTCTACTCGCGCGCTTTCGCGCTCCTGCGCAGAGAAGCGCGCCCCGTTGCCGCCCGGTACGCCCTACGGCGCGCCCTTCTTGAACTCGGTCCGTCGGGGCATCCATTTGAGGACTTTGTGTCGCACCTGTATAGCGCCGAGGGTTGGCAAGTGGAAACGCGTAAGATGATACAGGGGAAGTGTGTATTTCATGAGGTCGATTTTTATGCGTCACACAAAAGTCAAAATGAATTTCTTGCTGCCGAACTTAAATATCACAACGATCCGGGCTATAAAACCGATCTTAAGGTTGCGCTCTACGTCAAGAGCCGCTTCGACGATATCTTCGGTTGTGACCCTTCAGTACGCACGTGTCCAATAGATCGCGGCATTCTTATCACGAACACGAAATTCACCTCCGAAGCGATAGCCTATGCGGAGTGCTCCGGCGTCGAACTCCTCGGATGGGGCTATCCTGTCACTAACGGCCTTTTCGCACGCATGAGCCGTGCAAAAGTGTACCCAATCACGACCTTGACCGGACTCTCGCGTGCCGAAAAGCGCATTCTTATTGAGCGCGGTACCATCGCCGTTGACGAGATTGTACGGAACCGCCGCTTGCTCGACCCTCTTCATCTCACGAGCGGGCAGGTGGGGGGGCTTCTCGCCGAGGCTGAAGGACTCCTTTCGCTTCATGATACTGTTTTCGTATGATGAAGCGCTTTTCCCCCGGCTCCTTTATACTCGGCCTCATGCTCGGAGCTCTTCTCGTGGGCGCGTGGTTTTTTGGCAATATCTCTGCCCTGACGTCTATACCCCCCACGGCAACCGCGAGTGCTCCCAATTCGGCGCCTGAGAGCGGGGCGATTACAGTCAGCGATCAGGCGGCCGGCTCCACCGTGACCATCGATTCCCTTACCGTACCGCCACCCGGCGTGTGGGCCGCGGTGCGCGAAATAAATGGGAATGATCTGGGGAATGTGCTTGGTGCGGTACGCGTCGGCGGCCCCCGCACAAGCATCTCCGTCCCGCTTCTGCGCGCGACGGAGCCAGGTCGACCCTACGCCGTCGAGTTATATCGGGACGATAATAATGGCGCTTTTGACCCCGCACTGAACAGCGTGTACGTCGACTTCGACACTGGTACGCGTGTTGTCGCTTATTTTAGGACTACTAATTAGTATGGCTTCCGCGAATTTCAAGACGAGAAGGAGCGGACCATTCGACCCGTCTTCGGGCGAACCATTCAAGGTCAGCCGCTCCAAGATAGATTTGTTCACCGAGTGCCCGCGTTGCGCATACCTCGACATGCGGCTCGGCATAAAACGTCCATCCATGCCCGCGTTCACGCTCAATAATGCTGTTGATGAACTCTTAAAACGCGAATTCGATATTCACCGCGCGGAGGGCTCCAAGCACCCGCTGCTCGAGAAGTATGGTCTCGACGCGGTACCCCTGAACGACGAACGTATGGACGAATGGCGCGACGCGCTTCGTCGAGGCATCAGCTACCTCCACACGCCGACCAATATTCTAGTGCGTGGCGGCATTGACGACGTATGGGTCAACCCTGGGGGAGAGCTCATCATCGTGGACTATAAGGCGACAAGCAAGAAAGTTGGACCAAGCACGGAAGAAGACCTGTATGACTCATATAAGCGGCAGATGGAGATCTATCAGTGGCTATTCCGTAAAAATAATTTCGCGGTGTCACCGACCGGGTATTTCGTGTATGTCAACGGCAAGGCTGATGCAAAGGCCTTTGACGGAAAACTTGAATTCGATATCGAACTCATCCCCTATACCGGCAGCGACGCCTGGATCGAGCCGGCAATCTTTGACTTAAAGAGCGTGGTGGCGAGCGATGCTGTTCCGCCCATCGGAACTTCGTTCGGCGGCGGGCCCTGTGAATACTGCACATATCGAGAAGCTGCGGGTAAGGCCCTTCGTGAGCTGCATGTTAAAAACAAAGAGAAGGTATAAAAGTCCATGAAGAAAATTTCATTCGCAGACCGGGTTCGAGATGCCGTCCGCCAGATTTCCAAA
>JAJXYL010000021.1 GCA_021780575.1 bacterium | reverse complement strand
CCTGGCCAATAACTTGGAACTCGCTCTCGCGGCGCACCCGGTGCGCATTGAGGCGCCTATCCCCGGGAAGTCGCTCGTCGGAATTGAGGTGCCGAACACGGTGAAGGCGATGGTCGGCCTCGGCGGACTCCTTTCAACCCCGGAGTGGTCGGAGAGCACGAAGCCGATCTTCGCCGCGCTCGGTCGGGACATTAGCGGCACGCCGCACTACGTCAACATCGCGAAGATGCCACACGCCCTTGTCGCCGGCGCAACCGGATCTGGGAAGTCGGTCGCCATTCACGCGATTATCACTTCTCTGCTCTACCGGAACGGCCCGAACCAGCTCCGCTTCATCATGATCGACCCGAAGCGCGTGGAGCTCACCGCGTATAACGGTATTCCGCACCTCCTCACGCCCGTCATTACCGATCCGAAGAAGACCATCCTGTCGCTTAAGTGGGCGGCAAAGGAGATGGATCGCCGCTACAACATCCTTGAGGCTGAGCATGTCCGCGACATCAATTCGTATCATGCATCCGTCTATGAGCCGGCAAAGGCGAAACAGGCGACGGAGATGCCTGAGGCGCTCCCCTACATCGTCATCGTCATCGATGAGCTCGCCGACATCATGCACACCTATCCGCGCGAACTTGAAGCCTCCATCGTCCGCCTCGCGCAGATGTCGCGCGCAGTCGGCATTCACCTGGTGCTCTCGACCCAGCGCCCGTCGGTTAACGTCATTACCGGCCTTATTAAGGCGAACGTACCGACGCGTATGGCGCTCCAAGTAGCCTCCCAGATAGATTCCCGCACCATTCTCGACAGCGCGGGGGCGGAAACCCTGCTCGGCGCGGGCGACATGCTCTATCTCTCGAGCGACATGGGTAAGCCGGTACGCATCCAAACGGCATTCATCAGCGAGAACGAGGTCAAGAAGGTGGTGAGCTATATCAAGAGCCATAACGCGGGCGATCTCTCGAGTATCAATCTCGGCGGAAACGGAGAGAGTGTGGAGTCGAACGACGTTATCGGGCTCGTAAACGGGGACCTTGGCGACGATGACATCGACGATACGCTGTATGAGGATGCGCGCGCCGCCGTCGAGGCCGCCGGCCGCGCCTCAACCTCCTATCTTCAACGGAAGTTGAAGATAGGGTACTCGCGAGCGGCCCGCCTCATGGACGTCCTTGAAGCAAAGGGCGTCATCGGTTCCGCCGACGGAAGCAAGCCGCGCGAAGTGCTGACACGGGCCGCATCCGGCATAGCGCCGGTACACGGCGACGAAAACCAGGAGGATTTCTCGTGAGCAATGACTCGGTACTTCATTGGCACGGTTCTCCTCGTTCTCTTTGGCTATGGATGCATGGAGGCGTGGCCGCTGCTTGCGGGCCCAACGCTCGCCATAGCTTCGCCCGCCGATAACGCATCCTTCCCAGGCGGCATTGTAAGCATCCAGGGGGTGGTGACGCGCGCGGCGACTCTTACGCTCGACGGCATGCCGCTTCTCCATGACCAGAGCGGCGCATTCTCGTCAACCCTTACCTTTCCCTCGGGAGGCTCTATACTTACGTTCGCGGTTACCGATCGCTTCGGCAGGACGATAACAGCGACGCGCAGCATTTTCGTACCGAAAATGAATCAGACACCGACTAACAATTAACCCTATGGCATTTAAGAAACCGGCGAAAGAGAAAGTGCTCAAGACCGTTTCCGCGGCAAGCACGGATAAGGACGAGAGGCAGAAGTCCATCGACCAGGCATTGAAGGAGATACGCACCAAATTCGGCGATGAGGCCATCACCACCTTTGGCGCGGGCACGCCGAAGAAAATCCCCACGATACCGACGGGATCCATTGGTCTTGACGCGGCGCTCGGCGTCGGAGGGCTTCCTTGCGGTCGCATTATAGAAATATTCGGTCCGGAATCTTCCGGTAAGACGACGCTGGCGCTCCACGCGGTTGCCGAGGCGCAAAAGGCGGGCGGCATTGCGGCATTCGTCGACGCCGAACATGCCCTTGACCCGGAGTACGCGCAGCACATCGGCGTTAAGCTCTCCGAACTCCTCATTTCACAGCCAGACACGGGCGAGCAGGCGCTTGATATCGTCGAGTCACTGGTGCGAAGCGGGAACGTCGACGTCGTCGTCGTCGACTCCGTCGCCGCGCTCACACCGAAAGACGAAATCGAGGGGGAAATGGGCCAACAGCACGTCGGCAAGCAAGCGCGACTCATGAGCCAGGCATTGCGCAAACTCACCGCCATCGTCTCGCGAAGCAAGACGATCGTTATTTTCATCAACCAAATCCGCATGCAAATCGGCGTTATGTTCGGCAATCCGGAAACAACGCCGGGCGGCAAGGCGCTCAAGTTTTACACCTCGGTGCGCCTCGATATCCGTCGCATCGCGAGCATTAAGAAGGGCGAAGAGATCGTGGGCGGTCGCGTACGCGTAAAGGTGGTGAAGAACAAGGTGGCGGCGCCCTTCAAGACGACTGAGTTCGACCTTCTCTACAACGAGGGCATCAGTCGCGAAGGCGAGCTCATTGCTCTTGGCGAGAAATACGGACTCATCGAGAAGGCGGGTGCCTCGTATAAATTCGGCGCGACCCTGCTCGGGCGCGGTTATGACGCCTCGCGCATCTTCCTGCACGACAATAAGGAAGTCTCCAAAGAACTTCTCAAGCAAATCCGCGCGAAACTTGCCGGATGAGTGCCTCTGGGGCTCTTATTCTTCGCAGCAAATGATTTGCCACGTGCGTTCCCGCCCTCACACTACACAGGCTCCGGTACGGACAGAACGGCAATGGCGCGGACAATCTCGCGCGCAACGTACACAAGGGCGGAGAGCGTAAGGACTACGAGCACCTGCACGATGCGGCGAGTGTGCTCAAAAGCCGCGATATAGAAACGAAGCAGTCCGAGAGGATTGGCTGGGGCGTTTTGGAGAACATGGGCGACCCACACTTCCCTCCCGATGCCCCAGAGCCCGAGAATGGATACGAGCATTGAGAGCGTGCCGCTCGAGATGGCGAACCGGAGTGCGCGGATAAGGTGCACGCGCTGCATCACAATTCGTTCAATGTCTGATTGGTTGTTATTCATAGTGTTGATCATCATACGCCTGTTTAAAAAGTTTCTTAGCACGATGGACGCGCGTCTTGACAGCGGGAATCGATAATTTTTCCACCTGTGCAATCTCCTCCTGACTCTTACCCTCGATGAATTGCAGTCGCAAGACTCGTGCCGCCGTCTCCGGCAATTTTGCGAGCGCTGTGATGACTTCGTCCCGTATCGAGAGATCTTCAAGAAACTCCGCACGCGCATCCGGCAGGGACTCGTAGTGTTCCGGTTCCAGTTCTGCACGCTTCCCACGCTCGAGGCTCTTTGCGCGATACTTCGTATACGCGACACGGTTCAGTATGGTGTACGCCCATGAAGAGAAGCTGGCTCCCTCCTGGAGGTGGTACTTGTCCGCGTAGAGGTACATCTTTGTGAAGGCGTCCTGGACGGCCTCTTCAGCGTCTTCGGGCGAAAACAGGATGGTGCGAGCCCTGCGGAGGAATGGTCCCTCATAGCGACGAACAAGCAGGGCAAAGAGAGCGGGCTCTTTCCTAGAGCGCGCAAGCACCTCGGCGTCCGAGAGCGTCGTGAGATCATCCGAAAAGCTTGAAAAGCCCATGGCATCTGGTAGCATACACGAATCCGCTTCAGGCGGTACTTTTTATAACGAACCTTATCCGATGTTAGTTTCAAAACCATGGCTGTACTGAGCTATAACGAAATACTTCCGAAGACCATTATCGATTACAACAATGAGCCCTATGAGGTGCTTTCGTCGCACATTTTCCGCATGCAGCAGCGAAAGCCGGTAAACCAGACAAAGCTGCGGCACCTCGTCTCCGGCAAGGTCATGGAAATATCCTTCCACCAGAACGAAACGGTCACCGAAGCAGACATCGACCGAATACAGGCGAAGTATCTCTACACGAACCGCGGCGAGAGCTGGTTCGCCGAGGAGAACAACCCGAAGAATCGCTTCTCCTTCCCCGACGAAGTTGTGCACGAAAAAGTGCAGTGGCTTGCGCCGAATACCGTCGTCGAGGTGCTGACCTACGAGGAAAAGCCGATGACGATAAAGATACCGGTGAAAGTCGACTTGGAGGTCAAAGACGCGCCTCCGGCAGTCAAGGGGAACACGGTTAGCGGCGGCACGAAGCTCGTGGAGCTCTCCACGGGCGCGAAGGTAGACGTCCCTCTCTTCATCAATACGGGCGACATCGTCCGTATTAACACTGACGACGGCCTTTACACTGAGCGCGTCGAGAAAGCGTAACAGCCCTGCGGAGTTACAAAAAACAAAAGCCGCTTCAAAAGCGGCTTTTGTTTTTTCGTACCGTTAGGCGGAAACGTACGGGAGAAGCGCCATGTAGCGGGCGCGTTTGATGGCCTGCATGATATCCCTTTGTTTCCCCGCAGGGACGCCCGTGCGCTTCTTAGAAAGCATCTTCGCGTGCGGATTAGTGAAGAGCTTCAGATACGCGACATCTTTATAGTCGATAAATTTCTTGATCTCTACCTCTTCGCGTTCAGCTTGGTATGCCATATGGAATTATTAAAATGGAATGTCTTCCGGGTTAATCTCTTCGTCCGGGTACTTTATCGCCTCATCATCCTTCGGCGAGGGCTGTTCCTCGGCGCCGACGTGCGGAGCGCCCGCGCCACCCTTGCCGTCGGCGCCGAACTGGAAGTTATCCACGACGATCTCAGTGCGATAGTTTTTCTTGCCACTCTCTTTATCGTCCCAGGAACGCGTCTGGATGCGCCCTTCGACGAAAATCGGGCGGCCCTTCTTCATGTACTGCGCGATGACTTCGGCGGTGCGGCCAAACGCAACAACGTTATGGAACTCTGTCGCTTCCTGCCGAGCCCCGCTCTTGTCCTTGTAGCTACGATTCGTCGCAATACCGAAATTTGCGACCTGGCTTCCGGACGGGAGCGCCTTGAGCTCCGGGTCGCGGGTCAGATTGCCGTAGAGGAATACTTTGTTGAGGTACATAGGATTACACGACGACGTTCTCAAGCGCAGCATCAAGAGCGGCGCCGGCTGCCTCCTCCGGATCTTCGGCGTGCTCCGGCGTCTTCATGGACAGTTCGCGCATCTCGACGGAATGGCGGGCGGCGTCCTTTGTCGTAAGCAGGTCGATGAAACGGATGATGCGCTTGTCGGCGCTTGCCGCGGCTATGACATCGGCATGATCTTGTGCTGAAGCCTCATAGACAATCCACGAAAAGTAGGCCGAATCGAAATCGCGCCGTCCCGCAGTTTC
>JAJXYL010000036.1 GCA_021780575.1 bacterium | reverse complement strand
CAGGAGTTCACCGACGAAACGCACGCGACGGAACCCGAGATGATCAATGTCATCTGGGCGCGCCGCAGGGTCGGCGTTCAGCTTGGTTATTTCAGAAATGATGCGGACGAAGTCGGCAAGCGAGAGAGTGTGCTTCTCAAGCGCTTTCTCGGTCACCGGCAGACCGAAGCGCGCGTTGAGGCGATGGCGGCCGACCTTCCCGAGGTCGTAGCGCTCGGCGGAGAAGAGGGACTGGACGAAGTTCTTGGCATTCTCCGGCGTCGCAAGGTCGCCGTCGCGCATGCGACGATGAATCTCGATATAGGCCTCCTCGACAGACTTTGCTTCGTCATGCGCGAGAGTCGCCTTGATGGCGGCGAGGGCGAGCTGGTCCTTCGCAAAGTGCTTCGTTAGTGTCTCACCGAGACCGCCACCGAATACAGTCAGAAGCTGCGTGATGGGGAACTTGCGCTTGCGGTCTATCTTCACGAAAATCGCTCCATCCGCCTCCGAGTCCACTTCTATCCAGACACCGCGCAAGGGGATTATCTTGGCGCCGAAAAATTGCTTGCCGCGGATGAGCTCTGAGACGAAGAAGGCGCCAAAGGAGCGCGCGAGCTGCGGGACGATGGCGCGTTCTACGCCTGAAACGATAAACGAACCGTGCGGCGTCATCATCGGCATATCCGCAAGGAAGATCTCCTGCGACTTTTCCGAGCCAAACGTCTTGTTGATAAGCTTGACTGTCGCCTTTACTGGCGCCTCATAGGTGCGCATATTGTCGCGTGCGAACTCCTCATCGTATTTCGGTTCGCCGACCTCAAAACTCTCAAAGCGGAGCTCGAACTTCTTCCCCGAATAATCGGTAATCGGTGAGAACTCTTTAAAAAGCTCTTTGAGGCCGTCTTTCAAAAGCCAGTCAAACGACGCCCGCTGGTGCCCGACGAGGTCCGGGAACGGGACGGAGGGTGCCTTGTAGGCGCCGAAGGTCTTCTGGACGATGTTTTTGAGCATGTGAGGTTGGCGTGAAGTTAATAATTTTCTCCCTGAAAATATATAAATGCGAACGCACGAACGAAGTCCGCTTTCGCTTTGCGTTTATCCTGCTCCCGTATGAATCTGCCGCCCTCCGTTACTCACTCGTATCTTGTGTTCGTACTGTATCAGCCCGTCCTTTCCCGCGCAAGGGGTTGTGGGGATAAAAGGCCACGACCCCTCCCGGGTCGTGGCGCGCTTTCAAACGGACAATTATCTCCTCCTTCGCCACGCGTCGATCTTGGCGTGATGGCCGGTCTGGAGGACTTTGGGAACTTTATAATTCTTCTTCTTGTATGAAATAGTTTCAGGGCGGGTGTAGACAGCGCTTGAGGCGATGCGACGCTCCTCCACCGACGCGTCCTTGCCGAGCACACCGGGAATACGGCGCGTGACAGCGTCGACGATGGCGAGCGCCGGGACTTCCCCGCCGGTGTAGACCGCCTCGCCGACGGCGAATTCTTTTACGGGAGCGAGCGTCTTGAGGATTTTCTTCGCGCGCTCGTCGATACCCTCGTAGCGGCCGCAGACGAGAACTACGTCGTCATACTTCGCGAGTGCGTCTGCGTCTTTATTGGTGAACTGCTTGCCGCTCGGTGAGAACCAGATGATGACCTGTTTTTTACCAGCATTCCCTCGTCGCGGACTTCTCGGGGTCTGCAATGCCTTTGCAGTTGCGCTGACTACAGGCATTGCAAACATCACCATCCCAGGGCCACCGCCATACGGCTTTTCGTCTACCTTCTTATAACTCCCCGCCAGTCCCGCGACGAAGTCGCGGGGGTTCTGGTACTGTACGGAAATTTTCTTCTCCTTCCGAGCGCGACCGATGATCGACGCCGAGAGATATGCATCGCAGGCCTCTGCAAACAATGTAATTAGATGGAATCTCACTTCGTTAAAGCTCCTCCACTACCTGATCAATAGTCTTGGTCTCCGGCTCGCCCGTGGAAGCGCGCTTGCCGCCGACCGGCTCGTTTATCTTAAGATTCACGCGCGCATTGCCCTTCATCCCGACAACACGCAGGAGAATGCGCAGCGCCTCGGCGGTCTTACCGCTCTTGCCGATGATCTTGCCCATATCCTCGGGATGGACCGTGAGCGTGAGGAGGACGCCCATCTGATCGATGGTACGCGTCGTTTCGACCGCCTCGGGGTGGTCGGCGAGCGCCTTTACTGCGTATTCAAGAAATGCTTGGTCTGGTTCCATAGGGATATATACGCCACGAGGGCGTTTTTATTTGGGTTAGGCTGCCGGAGTCTCGGCTGATGCGGCTTCAGCAACGGGGACCTCTGCCGGAGCCGGTTCAGCTTCAGCGGCAATTTCATCCTCGGTTGGAGCTGCCGGTGTCTCGGCTGCCGTCTTTGCGGCTGCCGCTGCGGCCGCCTCTGCGGCAATCGCCTCTTCGCTCTTCTGCGGCGTCTTTTTCGGAAGCGCGTTTACCTTCTTACCGGCGATGATACCCTTCGCGACAAAGAGATTGTGGATAGAGTCCGTCGGCTGGGCGCCTTTGGCAATCCAGGCCTTCGCCTGCTCCTCGTTCAGCGTGAGCGCCTTGCTCCGGGGATTGTAGGTGCCGAGGAGTTCGACAATGTCACCGGCCTTAGCCGCGCGCTCCTTCTCCAAGACGACAATGCGAAACGCCGGATCATTGGTCCGGCCGATGCGCTGGAATCGAATCATCAACATGCGACCGACTATAGCAGAAGGCGGCGTATATTGCTAGAGTAGACCAAATGGCGGCAGACAAGCTGTACGAGGGGCCCATAACGATGACCCGAAAAGGCATTGGCTTTTTCTCCATAGGCGAGGACGCCGAGGACCTGCTTATTCCGACGGAGTGGGCAAACCACGCGCTCGCGGGTGACATCGTCAAGGTCGCCCCGGCGGGCCTGTATCGCGACCCGCTGGGGAAAATGCCACCACGCGCCTCCGGCAAGGTGGTCGAAGTGGTCTCCCGCGCGCGCGAAACCTTCGTCGGAACGCTCGTTGAGGAAAACGGTCTCACCCTGCTTGTGCCCGACTACAAGAAGATGTACGTCCCACTCGTGATTAAGGATCGAGGGAACGCCGCGCTCGGTGATAAGGTGCTCGTACGTCTCGGCGCGTGGGCCGCCGACAAGGAATATCCGCTCGGTACCATCGAAGAAGTCATCGGCAAGGCGGGTATCCACGAGACCGAGATGCGCGCGCTTGCCCTCGGTCAAGGATTCTCCTCTGACTTCCCTCCCGGCGTGGTCGCCGACGCGGAATCTTTGGAGAAAAACGGTCGCGCGATGCTTGCCGAAGAAGCAAAAAACCCGAAGCGGCGCGACTTCAGGGAAACCGCGACCTGCACCATCGACCCCTTTGACGCGAAAGACTTTGACGATGCCCTCTCGGTGAAAAAGCTTCCTGACGGAAACATCGAGGTTGGCGTCCACATCGCCGACGTCTCATATTTTGTAAAATCCGGCAGCGCACTCGACAAGGAGGCCGTCCATCGCGCAACGAGCGTTTATCTTGTCGACCGCACCATCCCGATGCTACCCGAGATCCTCTCCAACGACCTCTGCTCGCTAAAGCCGGACGAGGACCGGCTTGCCGTCTCGGCGGTCTTCACACTCGACGCTGATGCGAACATTAAAGACGCGTGGTTCGGCGAGACCGTTATCCACTCTGACAAGCGCTTTACCTATGAAAATGCCCAGGAGGTGCTTGATGCTGGATCGGGCACGCTCCACACCGAGCTCTCGACCTTGCACGAACTCTCGAAGAAGATCCGCGCACGACGCCAGGCGAAAGGTGCCATAGAATTTGATACGGCTGAAGTAAAGATTGAGCTGAATACCGAGGGGAAACCGATCGCAGTCCACCTGAAAGAGCGTAAAGCAACGAACCTGCTCATCGAAGACTTCATGCTCCTCGCGAACGAGGCGGTGGCGAAGCATCTCTCCGCGCTCACGAAGAACGGCGGGCCACATTTCTATTCGCTCTACCGCATCCACGACGCTCCAGACACCGATCGTATAGAGAACCTCGCCCACCTCTTGCGCGTGATGGGCTACCACCTGAAGACCTCGGGGAGCGGCCAGGTCACCGGCACCGATCTGAACAAGCTCTTAGAGTCGGTGAAGGGGAAGCCCGAGGAGTATCTCGTGAAGATGGCAACGCTCCGCTCCATGAGCAAGGCTGTCTACGCCACCCGGAACATCGGCCACTTCGGCCTCGCTTTCGATTTCTATACGCATTTCACCTCGCCGATACGGCGCTACCCTGACCTCGTCATCCACCGGCTCATCAAGGCGCATGCGGGCGGTGCCCCGATAATGCCGGAGGAGATGCAGGCCTTTGATAAGCTCGCCCTTCACGCCTCCGAACGCGAGGTGGCGGCCTCCGACGCCGAGCGCGACTCAGTCAAGATGAAGCAGGTCGAATTCCTTTCCGGCAGAATAGGCGAGATATTCGACGCCGTCATCTCGGGCGTCACCGAGCGCGGGCTCTACGTGGAGCTCGCCGAGACGCACGCCGACGGCATGATCAACGTCCGCAACGTCGGTGATGATTATTTTGAGTATGAAGAGAAGCAGTATCGGCTGGTCGGCCGCCGCACGAAGAAATCGTATCGTCTTGGCGACCCTATTAAAGTGAAGCTCATCGCCGCGCGCATTCCCGAAAAAGAGCTGGACTTCCTCCCGGCCTGATTATTTCGCGACCGCGACAGCTTCCTCAAACTTCACGGAGAGCAGCTTGCTGACGCCGTCGCCGCCCATAGTGACGCCGTAGAGAATACTCGTGCGGCTCATCGTTTCGCGGTTATGGGTGATGACGATGAGCTGCGACTTCTTCGCGAGGTTCTCGATCATATCACCGTAGCGACGGCTGTTCGCTTCGTCGAGGGCGGCGTCAGTCTCGTCCAGTATCAAAAACGGCGGCGGATTCACCTGGCTCATCGCGAAGATGAGCGCAATGCTGGTCAGGGCGCGCTCGCCGCCCGAGAGCTGCATCAGGGAGCGCACCTTCTTCTTCGGCAGGTTGACCACTATTTCTATTCCCGGCCGCTCCTTCTCCCGCGGCAACTCGTCAATGTCTTCTTCAACTCCCTCATCGTCTGATTCCTCCGGCTCGTCGGATTCTTCAAGTGCGAGTCGCGCGCTTCCGCCGCCGAACATCAGCGCGAAGTATTCGCTAAAGGAGGCATTAACCTTGCTCAACCCATCGGCGAAATGCTTTGCAAGCTCCGTATCCAAATCGTCGATGAGCGCGCCGAGTCCCGCCGCCGACTTCGCGAGATCGTCGAGTTCCTTAGCGAGAAACACCTCGCGCTCGGAAATTTCTTTATGCTCGTGCCGTATTTCTTCGCCCGTTCCGCCCGCCTCTTCCAAGCGTATCTTCGTGCGCTCCAACGTGCGCTTCCTTTCCTCC
>JAJXYL010000042.1 GCA_021780575.1 bacterium | reverse complement strand
GCCGCCGACTTCGCAAGATCGTCGAGTTCCTTAGCGAGAAACACCTCGCGCTCGGAAATTTCTTTATGCTCGTGCCGTATTTCTTCGCCCGTTCCGCCCGCCTCTTCCAAGCGTATCTTCGTGCGCTCCAGCGTGCGCTTCCTTTCCTCCTGCGAGCGACGCTCCTCCGCCGGCATCGCCGACAGCGGTGCATACGTCACCGCCTCCACACCCGCAAGAGCGCGCACCTCCGATTTATCCCGCATGAGCACCTCCGCGAGCAGGACGAGCTCATGCTCGCGCGCTTCACACTTGGATAGCACGCCCTCCTCATGCGCCTTTGATTGTGCAATGTCGAGGATGCGGCGGCGATCTTCGTGTCCGGCCTCTTCCAGGGCGAGGAGCGCCTCGCGGGCACGGGCGCGGGCGGACTCGGCCTTTTCAAGTTCGTTCGAAGCGATGGTGTATTTCTCGGAGAGCACAGCGCGCTCTGTCTCAAGTTTGTGCGCGGACTCTTCTTCGTCCGAGAATCGGTCGGACTGGAGCGCGCCGTGCCGCTCGAAGAAAACCTTAATAATCGACCGGATGGCTGTGAGCGCAGCGCGAAGTCCGGCAAGTTCTTCGCCGGCAGATCCGACTTGCCGCTCGACTTCGTGATGCAGCGCTTCGAGCTCTTCGCGAGGCACTTTCGCATACGGCTCTTGGGCGACCGTGGTTGCCCGACGCTTCACTTCAGCGAGAGTTCCCTCGACTCGGCCTATCTCGCGCGAGAGCGCGGCACGCGCGGCGGAGAACGTGGTGACCTCTTGCTCAGCCTTTCGGAGCGCCTCGGTGCGCTTCACGGTCTCGCTGCCCGCCGACTTCGGGTCTGAGATACGATTCAATTCTTGGTTTGTCGCGGCAAGCCGCTCGGTCGCTTCATGCTTCTCTTTGGCTATCGCCGCCTTCTCTTGTATTAGGTATGCGTCCTCAATTGCGAAGTAGGTTTGCGCGAGTCCGACCAGCCCCCTGCGGAGTTCGTCGGCACGTTCGAGCTTCTTCACCTGATTCTCCAGGAAACGCAAGTGCGGCGCCAGCTCCCTGCGGAGGGAATTGACCTGCTCGATATTCTCTTGCGTCTTTTCAAGCTTCCGTTCGGCCTCCTGCTTCTTGAATTCGTACATCTTCAACCCAAGCGCGTCTTCAAGCATCGCGCGGCGCTCGCGCGCGTTCGCGAGCAGTATCCGGTCCGCCTCACCCTGAGAGATGATGTGGTGCCCCGTTTCCCCGATGTTTGCGCCTGCGAGGAGCTCCGCGACGTCGCGGAGCCGCACGCGCGAACCATTAATTGCGTACTCGCTCGTGCCGTCGCGGAAAATGGTACGTTCGATGGACACTTCATCGAAATCAATCTTGAAATCGCGGCGGGAATTATCAAAGATAATAGCGACCGAGGCGCGGTTGGCGCGAGGGACCGAGTGGGAACCATTGAAGATAAGATCCTCTGTCCGCTTGCCGCGCATGCTCTTCATTGACTGTTCGCCGAGCGCGAAGCGGAACGCCTCGGCGACGTTTGACTTGCCTGAGCCGTTCGGACCGACGATTGCCGTCGTCGCGCTCGAAAAGTCCAAGATGGCCTTCTTGGCGAACGACTTAAAACCGACTATTTCGAGCCGCTTCAACATTATTCTTCCATTGTATCAAAAGAAAGAGACCTCAGGACCACCGGAGTGCCGAAAGCGCAGCTTCGGCGGCGGCCTGCTCTGCCTCCTGCTTGCTCTGCCCTTCTCCGCGCGCGATTTCTTGAGTATCGATGAAGACGCCGACGGTAAACAGCTTCGCGTGGTCGGGTCCGTTCTCGGAAAGCGTTTCATAACGGGGGGTGGTATTGCGCTTTTCCTGCGCAACCTCCTGGAAACGGCTCTTGGCATCCTGGTAGGAGCGCTTCGCGATAACCTCGTCTATCTTGCCGTAGAGGCATTCCCCGATGAACGCTTCGGCGGCCGCGTATCCTTGGTCGAGATAGATCGCGCCGATGATGGCCTCGAACGTGTCGGCAAGAATGACGTCCCGTGCGCGACCGGTATCCTTCGATTCGCCCTTGGAAAGCAGGAGGTAGTCGTTTGCGCCGAGAGCGGCCCCAAGCGCGGCGAGCGAGACGGTGTTAACGAGCGCGGCGCGATAACTCGTAAGCTCGCCCTCCGTCTTGGCAGGGAATTTCTTAAAAAGAAAGTCGGTGGTAGCGAGTTCAAGCACGGCGTCGCCGAGGAATTCAAGCCGCTCATTATGACTGCCGGCATAGTCCCGATGTTCGTTTAAATAGGAACGGTGCGTGAATGCTTCGACCAAGAGATCGAGGTTATGAAATGAGAGTCCGAGTCTTTTCGCGAATGCAGAAAAATCAGGCATGCATCGGTGCGTTATGCCCCTTCTCCCTGCCCGCTTGGTCGAGCAATTTTTGGACGGCCATAGTGACGATGGGGAGCATATCATCGTAGAAATTGAGGTCAATGATGTCCTGGAGACGGAACCATTTCGCATCATCGAGGCCACCCTTCCCCTCCTGGAGACGAAGCGGTTCGAACGCGGCGCGGGCGAGGAAGTAAGTAACGTGCTTGCGGTGCTTGCCACGCTCGGGGTGCGTCGCGACATATTCGTTCTCGCCGATCTTTTCTTCGATTGAAATGTCGATGCCAATCTCTTCCTTTATCTCACGAATGGTGCCTTCTTCGATGGACTCGTGTGCGGTGCTTTCGCTGTCGCCTATCTTCCCCTTGGAGAGGGTCCAGTGCCCGAACACATCGTGTACAAGCGCGAGATAGTACTGCCCATCATGCTTCGCATAGACGACGGCACCGCCAAGCGCCTGGAGCGGCAAGTCCTCATAGCGCACTTTATTGCCTTTCTTTCCCTGTTCATCTTTCCCGGGCTCGCCGAGCTCTTTGTAGACGGCGCCCAGTACACCATTGACGAAACGTCCACTCGAATCGCCACCAAAGGTCTTCGCGAGCTCAATAGCTTCGTTGATAGCGACCTTTGCCGGCACCTGCGTACGGTCGGCGAAGAGGAGCTCGAAGAGCCCGAGGCGCAGAATATTACGGTCAATGGGCGCAATGCGCTCGAGCGGCCACTCGGGCGCGGCCTTCGTGATAACGAGATTGATATCCTCTTCCTTCGCGATGACGCCGGAGAGGAGTGTATCCATAAACGATTGGTCGACATCCTCGCCGCCGAATTCGGCGACGTTGCGCGCGAGAATCGTATGCGCATCCTTCTTGGACGCGCGCGTGGTATCCCACTCAAAAAGAGTCTGAAGAACGATTGAGCGCGCTAAATGTCGGTTCGCCATGAAAAGATCTGTATCGCTTGAGTATAGCAAATCCCGCGGCCCCGCAAGGAGACCGCGGGGATTATGCGCTCATGCGCATGCGCCTACAAGGAGCGCAGCGACTATGCAAACCCGGGCGGACGTGTATTTATGAGCCTCCGCCGAAACCGCTCCGCGCCTTCGGTCGTCCGCCAGTCGCAACCTTACCGAGAATTCCTTTCAAACTTTTCGCCTCTGCATTCGCGTGAATCTCTTGTGCGTGTTCGTGCACGTGCTTGGGTGCCGGCTGTTCGGTCGAGGGACCCTTCACCTTCGGCGCATGCTTGCTCTTTGTTTTTGGCGTGAAGATTTGCTTGCCACGGTACATGCCAGTCATCTCATCCACGTGGTGCGGAAGGCGAAGATTGCCGCTCTCTTTATCCTTCACGATATTCACTTCGTGGAGCGCGTGATGCGATCGGCGGTTGCCGGTATGACCCCTCGTGTGGCGCATGCGAATTGACATAGGGGGAACCTTACCACAAACGCTATAAAAAATAAAGCGCGTCCTAAAAAGGGCGCGCTCTTGGCTCGAAAGCCGAATAGATTTACTTAATTATTGTAGTTTTTGAATGATTCTGAGACCCTCTCTTTCCGAGGCTATAAGGGGGCGGTCTAGAACCGTCACATCGCGCCGCCTGTACCAGGCTTATAAATTCTGGCTTCCCGCCAACCCGAGAGCAACGCATCTTGCCGCTCTCAACCTTCCCGGAAGTTCCGGGACACCTGGCACAACATTCAAAACCGGTTCCCTTAAGAGCCTTGGAGTGCTTCTCGACCACAAACTCTGGTTTATTGGTCGCTCTTTTCACCTTCTTCATTGACATTTCTCTCCAACTTTGTTAGCTCAATCCCCTCCGAGGGTCACATGTGTCCACCACTACTAGACACAAGCCGATAATGTAGTCCTATTTTAAGGGAAAGTCAAGGCTTCGAAACAGGCTTGATGAGGTATCAAAAGCGCCGTTCCTCGGAACGGCGCTCCTTGTGTCTGAGCGTATTACTCTTTTTTCCTGCACCACTTTGCATCACTAGCGGAAATGTACTTCTTCTGAATTGAGCAACAGAGAATGGACCCCTCCCTGTCGCTCGCTGGATCTATGACCCTGGCTCCATCGCAGGGCCGATTGTCGACAAGGCATTCTCTAAATCCGTAAAATTTCAGAACCTTTGCGTCAGCGACCACTGTTCCGTTTACGTTCAAACGCGATAGCGTCATCGACGACTTGTTGTTGCGGCTATTCAAGACTGCCTTCATCTTCCCTCTCCTTAACAAAGATCATACTTATGCTTCTCTCATCCCTGGTAAAGACTGGTGCTTGTGCCTGACCCATAGAGGCGAGACACAAGGTGATACCATAGTCCTATTTCTCTCCGTAATCAAGATGAATGAACGAGCGACGGTGGATAGCACAGGGGCCGTATTTTTCTAACATCTCATAGTGTGCCGCGGTGCCATACCCCTTATGCTTTTCAAACCCGTACCGCGGGTACTCGCGCGCGAGTTCCGTCATAAGGCGATCGCGCGAGACCTTCGCTGCGATGGAAGCGAGCGAGATGAGTGGGATGAGCTCGTCGCCGTTGATGATGGTTTCTTGGGCATATTCGCCCGGCGCGCGGAGCGCGCCATCGAGCTGTATTTTTACCAGTGTCGCATCAGGCGCAAGCGCGTTTACGCCACGCGAAAGAGCATGGCACACCGCCACGGCAATACCTTCACTATCAATAATCTCAGCGGCCTCAAATTCAACCGTGAAGCGCACGTCGCCCCGGGCGACGTGCGCTTGCAGCATCTCAAAGATCTTTTCACGCCTCCTTTCTGATAGCTTCTTTGAGTCGGCGACACCCGGAAATTCCTTAAAAACATCAAAGCCTTTCGGCACAGCGACTATTCCGACGGCGACTGGACCGGCAAGCGGCCCCCGTCCGGCTTCGTCTATCCCAAGCGTGAATTTCATACAGAAAGTATATACTGGGTGCATGGCGAGCCGCTTTATCCATTTGCATACGCACAGCCATTATTCATTCCTCCAGGCGCTCCCCACAGTGGATGAGTTGGTAGAGAAGACGAAAAAGGAAAAGATGGACGCGCTTGCGCTTACTGACGCCGGCAATATGCACGGCGCAATCGAATTCTATAAAGCCGCGACGGCTGCGGGCGTAAAGCCGATCCTCGGCGTGGACACGTACCTTGCACCGCGTTCCCGATACGAGAAGGATCAGCATATGGACGCGAAACGTTCGCGCATCGTTCTCTTAGCAGAAGATAATGAGGGGTACAAAAATCTTCTTGCTCTGGTCACGAAGTCGTGGACGGAG
>JAJXYL010000003.1 GCA_021780575.1 bacterium | reverse complement strand
AACGCTCGGTATGCCGATTATTGCAACGCGCGTCGGCGGCAATCCAGAGGTGATTAGTAATGAGGAGGATGGCCTTTTGATGCCGTCAGGAGACGCTCCCGCGCTTGCGCACGCGCTCGCACGCGTACTGAGTGACGAAGAATTGCGCGCGCGCCTTACGACGCGCGCGCGAGAGTCCGCAAAACGATTCTCGACCGATGCGATGCTCTCGGCGACGGCCGCCACCCTCCAGCGCCCATGAAAGTTCTCATGATTAGTGGCGATAAGAACATCCTTTCGTCAGGGAGCGGCGCGCATGCGCGTCTCGAACTCCAGAGAAGCCAGGTTGAACAGCTCGACGTCTTTGTCTGGCCGCGCGTGCATTCGCGGCGCGAGATACTTCTCGCCGCGCAAAAGAATTCCTACGATGTAATCACGGCGCAAGACCCGTTTTGGCGCGGACTCCTCGCCTTACAAATCGCGCGGCGTACGGGATCAAAGCTTAATCTCCAAGTACACACTGACCTTGCCGCACAGGGGGTTTTTCGCCGCCTCTTTGCGTCCATGCTCCTGCGCCGTGCCGATTCCGTGCGTGTTGTATCAGAAAAGATACAAGGGCAGGTACGCTCACTCGGGGTGAGGGCTCTCATCCATCTTTTGCCCGTCTATATCAACATACAGCGGTTCCAGAGCCTTGCGCCGCAACCCCACGAACAGAAAACAATCCTTTGGATCGGGAGATTTGAGGCCGAGAAGGATCCGCTCGCCGCCGTTCGTGTGTTTAACGAGGTGCGGATGAAGGAAACCGGTGCAAAGTTGGTTATGCTCGGCGCCGGCAGTTTGGAGCCGGTGCTGCGAAAGTCGGCAGGGGCTTTGCTGATAGAGTTTCCCGGGTGGCAGGATCCCGCGTCGTATCTCCCGACGGCAGACGTCGTCCTCTGCACCTCGCAGCACGAGAGTTGGGGAGCGAGTGTCGTTGAGTCGCTTGCTGCCGGAGTGCCCGTCGTTGCCCCGGATGTGGGCATCGCAAGGGAAGCGGGAGCGATTGTCGTGCCGCGAGCAGAATTTGCCTCCGCAGTATGCGGGATATTGCGATCGGGCGAGCGGGGCGTATTGAAGGTACCGATGCCAAGCGCCGCCGAATGGGCGCGCGCGTGGAGGGAAACACTCGTATGAAATTACTTATCATTACGCAGGTCGTCGACACGGAGGACCCCATCCTCGGATTCTTCGTCCGATGGATAGAAGAATTCGCGAAACATAACGAGCGCATCGAGGTCATCTGTCTTAAAGAAGGCGCACACGCGTTGCCAGGAAACGTGCGCGTCCATTCTCTTGGTAAAGAGCGCGGCACGGCACGCCGGATTGTCTATGCACGCCGCTTCCTTTCTCTCGTGTGGAGATTGCGGGGCGACTACGATGCTGTCTTCGTGCATATGAACCCCGAGTACGTTGTTCTTGGCGGCCTATTCTGGCGCTTGCGGGATAAACGTACCGCGCTCTGGTATACGCATAAAAGTGTGGATACGAAACTGCGCGTAGCAACTTTCTTGTCGAGCATTGTCTTTACCGCCTCAAAAGAGAGCTTCCGTTTACCGAGCAAGAAAGTGCGCGTCATGGGGCACGGTATCGACACGAACTTCTTTTCTCTCGAGCCGGCAATGACACGAACCACGGCGGTACTTTCGGCCGGCCGCCTTTCTCCGACTAAACGCCACGATCTCGTCATCCGTGCGGCGGAGCATTTTCCGAACGAGGTGTGGATCGTCGGGGAAGGGCCAGAGAAGCTCAATCTCGAGCAGCTGGCAGAATCGCTTTCGCTTACAGGGCGCGTCCGTTTCCTCGGGCCACAAACGCAAGAAGGGCTGCGGGAGAAATATCGTGCCGCAGGAGTTTTCGTTCACGCGAGCGAGACCGGCAGTCTCGACAAGGTTGTCCTCGAGGCGCTCGCCTGTGGCCTGCCGGTTATTACCACAAGCGTTGCACTGACCGGACTTCCAGTTACAACCGTACCTGCGGCATCAGGCGCTATAGCAAGAGAAGTTATGGCTACTCGCCCCGCAGATACCAGATCGCTTGCCGCTTTCGTGCGGGAGTACCATTCGCTCCAACGTCTTATTCCTGCAATAATGGACGTCATGCAAACCGCATGAAGATGACATTACGTATCCCCATGAACGTACAAGAATATGGAAATATCCGGCACACATAACATGTCGTCTCCCTTCAAGGTAGGTTTTATCGTCGAACCGTACGAAGAGTCCGAGGCTTCAGGGATGGGGTATTCGGTATTAGAAACGGCCAAGGCGCTCGCGCTGCATGCCGGGCCTTACGCGTTGACTCTCTATTCATCCAGACCCCTCAATCCGCAGCTGGTACCGGGTTTTTATCATAATGTCATCGTACCCAAAAGTCTGGCGGGGAAGTTTTTCCGTTTCCTGTTGATGAAAAAAGAGGTCGACGTATTGTTTTTTGTTGTGCCGCTTTTACCGTTGTGGATACCTAAGAAAATAAGGACGGTGGCTATTTGTAAAGAATTGACGGACCACAAGCTGAAGTCACACGGCATCCGCGCACGGTCGATAGTTTTCATCCGCGACAAGTTGCTCATGCCGGTATGCATGGCTCGTGCCGTGAGGGTACTCGCTTCCTCTGAGGCAACGGTGCGGGATGTGGTGCAATTCTATGGAGTCCACAAAGAGTGTATAGAGGTAATATCCGAAGGATACCAGGACTGGACCCGCTTCGCCGCCAAGGCGCCGCCTCTCGACGAGAACGTAAGACCCTACTTCTTATTTACCGGCAAGGTGAAATCACGCAAGAATGTACATGGCATTATTGCTGCGTTCATTTCACTTAAGGAGCGCATCCACAGTAACTGTAAGCTTCTCATCGCCGGCAGCTATGGCGGCGAATACTATGCTTCTCTGGCATCAGAGTTGAAGAAGCATCACCTGGAACAGGACGTACATTTCTTGGGTTACGTGAGCGCCCCCATGATGTACACACTCTATGTCAACGCACTTGCGCTTGTCTTCCCGTCCTTCAATGAAGGCTTCGGCATGCCGCTTGTGGAGGCGATGAGTCTGAAGCTCCCGATTATTTCTTCAAATATTTCGTCACTGGCCGAGGTAACAGGCGATGCGGGTTTACTGGTTGATCCGTACGACACGGAGGCAATCAGCGAAGCCATGGAACGAATCCTGGGAGACCAGAACCTAAAAAGAGATCTCGTAGAAAAAGGCCTCAAAAGGGCAAAGCTTTTTTCATGGGAAAAAGTCGGAGAAAAATACTCGGCCGTTATACACAAATTTCAAACCCATGTTCTCTGACAAAGAGATTGTCTTCTATGTCAATCCCGCATGGCGGCGGGAAGAGCTCCTGCACTCCTCGCTCATGTACCCCTTTTGGGGAGATCCGCCGGCGCGTGACAACGTGCTCCTTCGGGGGTCACTTTTTAAGCAGCGAGGGTTTGATACGACACAGTACAGGATTACCAGTAAAAAAGGTGAAGCCGATATGGTGCTGATGCCATATTCCCATAGCACGGTGCGCCGTGCCTATCCCGAGTTACTCGGCCTCTGCAGTCATGCCGCCGAAGAGATAGGGAAGCCACTCCTCGTGGACGGGCTTGAGGATGTGCAGCATCCGATAGGTACGTCAAATACGTTTGTCATTCGCTATGGCGGCTACCATTTTGAACGCACTGCACAGGAAATAGTCATGCCGCCGCTGGCGAATGATCTTCTTGAGATGTATTGCGGGGGCGAATTACAGATTCGCGCAAAAGGAGATATTCCGTCCATAAGCTTCACCGGATGGGGAAGGCTCACCGTGTACCGGACGGCGCGCACCGTGCTTAAAGAGCTCCCGAACCGTCTGCGCGGAATAATAGACGACCGTTTCAGAGCGAAGAAGAAGGGCGTTTTCTTCCGTGCACAGGCAATGCGCATACTCAGGAAATCGCCGCGGGTTGCCTGCAATTTTATCGTGAGGAACAGCTATTCGGGGCACGCGCACACGGCGTCAAGAAGCATAGAGGAGCTCCAGAAAGAGTTCGTGGACAACGTGCTGAACAGCGATTACGGACTCGACGTGCGCGGCGACGCGAATGCGTCGACGCGATTGTTTGAAATACTGTCGCTCGGGCGCATCCCCGTCATCGTAGACACGGAGCGGAATTTCCCCTTCAGCGACAGCGTTGATTATTCGTCCTTTGCCCTTACTGTCGACTTCCGCGATCTCAAACGCCTGCCGGAACGCATAGCCGAATTTCATAAGAACATCTCGCCGGAGCGTTTTGAACAGATGCAGAAAAATGCACGCAGCGCCTATGTCAGCTACTTCCGCGTTGACGCGCTGATGCGCCTCATTGTCGGAGAGCTGAGGGCGAAAATCGCCGGATCAAGATAAGGAGCTGCATCAACAGTACCGGACCAGCCGTTTTTAACTCCAGTGTGTGAAATGGCCATGATATACTTGAATTCGGTGACGGAATGCCAGGTTGCCGCGGGGGCACAGAGAGTTGCTCCACATGATGCGAATACATAAGCGCGTGCATAACCGGAGTCGGCGCCACGCTGAAGAAGCGGCATGGACGAACCATTTCAGGTCACGGTTGGATTAATAAGTCCCGGGTTACTCCACAAAGTCATCAATAATAACGTGTTGTTTATGAAGCAAACATTTAATACGAACAGGGGAATATTCTCGCTTGATGATTCTCATTATGGGAAAATATCTCAAACTCTCGCTGGGGGGGGGGCTTCTTCCAGGATGGGGACGTTTCTATATTAGAGAAGTTTATAACGGAGGACCGTATCGTCGCAGATGTTGGTGCTAACATCGGAACATTCTCAATTCCGCTATCTCGGAAAGCGAAAGAGGTTCTTGCTTTTGAGCCTGTGCCCGAAAATATAAAATGGCTGGAGGAAAATATCCGCGCCAACAATGCGAAGAACATATCAGTGTTTCCAATAGCCCTTAACGACAAGAATACTGAAGTAAAGATGGTTTCTCATAACGAAAATGAGTTCGGCAATTTCTCCATGAGAGAAGGGAAGGGGGTACAGGCAAGAACCCTCGATTCGATAGATCGTCGTGTCGATGTAATGAAAATAGATGTTGAAGGTTGCGAGCCCGCGGTTCTCCGAGGAGCGAAGAAAACGATCAATCGTTACCGCCCAACCATCTTGTTTGAGGTTAGTCCAACCGATTTACGAATGCATAATGAAAATCCATTCGTGACTCTTACTCGTGCGTTGCACGGATACGATTTGTATTTACCGGTAGAAGGTGGGACGAAGCTCTGTCGCGTCCCCTCTATAGCTTTTGCGACTTTCCTTGAAGGACCGAAAGCTTTTGTTTTAAGGGATAGATTCCTTGTCATAAACTTTCTGGCAACTACCGGTAAACCTCCAATCCCCACCGTTTCTCGGCCAGTCCTATATCTAATTGGAAGATTCATGCAGAGACTTTTTAACAAATTATCGCACCATTAGACGACATGGCAGAGTTGTGGGCAAAGTGATAAGCTCTCGCCAGAGTTCTTTTCACCGTCTTATAAAAGGAGATTGAAATGACGCAGTCTATCTGCTTGATAATTCCCCCCTCTCCGTTCCTTATGGACGAGCGCGTGTTTCCCTTCCTTGGGCCGCTGAAAATAGCGGCGATGCTCGAAGAAGCGAACTGGCCGGTAGAGGTACTGGATCTCTCGGGAATCAGCAACTTCACCGATGCAGTGGAAGACCACGCTCGCCATTCGTCGGCACGGCACTTCGGCGTCACGGCAACGACACCGCAGTTCCCAGCGGCGGTGCGGATTGCAGAAACAATCCGTACTGTGAGAAGCGACGCGCGCG
>JAJXYL010000017.1 GCA_021780575.1 bacterium | reverse complement strand
CGGCTTGAGTCTGAACAGCCGAAAGATCCGACTGGATTGCGGCGTCACTACCCTTTTGGCGTGCAGTATTCAACGAAGCGAGCACGACGGCCGAGAGGATGCCGATGATGGCGATGACGACGAGCAATTCGATGAGGGTGAAGCCTCGGGAACGATTTTTTTGCATAATATATTATATTTGGCTAATGAGTTGATTGTACGCCCTCGGGGCCCCCTAGGGGAAAGGAGGGTGTGGATAGTCTTAGATCGCCCCGGCGAGGTTATAGATCGGGAGCAAAACGGCCGCAAGGAGCGTACCGACGCCAAGGCCGAGGAGGACTATCATAATCGGCTCGATAAGGCCGACGAGCGTATCAACGGCGTTTACCACCTCGCGATTATAGAACTTCGCGAGGGTCGTGAGGATGGCACCAAGCTCACCGGTCTCCTCCCCGACCTTCGTCATCGCAACCATAATGCCCGGTATCTCTGGATGCTTCCCGAGAGCCCGGGAAATGGGGGACCCACCCCTTACATCTCGCCCCACCTCAGCGAGCACTTCATGAAAAACAGCGTTCCCAACGACAGAGCTAGCAATCTCAATTGCTTCAATGACTGAAACACCAGAAAGAAGCATGGTGGCGAAATTGTCTGAGATGCGGGCAAGAAAGAGTTTACGATAGAGGTCGCCGACATAGGGAATCGAGAGCTTAAAACCGTCCAGAAAAAGCTTGCCGCGCTCTGTCTTCCCTATCTGCCAGACGTACACACCGCCCACCACAAGCGCGATAAGCACGAAGATGCCGTAATTCACGAGAAAGTTTGAGAAGCCGATAACAATCTGCGTGTAAATCGGTACCGCTTGGCCGGAATCAACTAAGATGGCGCTTATCTTCGGGATAACGAGCGTGAGCATGAGCGCCATCACGCCAAAGAAGACCGCAATGACGAACATCGGATAAATAAGAGCGTTCTCAGCCTTACTCGAAACATCGTAGGAGCGATCAAGGTAGTCGGCAAGGTAGACAAAGATCTCCGATAATTTCCCGGATTCCTCTCCCGCATGGACCATATTAACGTAAAAGACCGAAAAGACTTTCGGATGGCGCGCAAGCGCCTTGCTAATGGGACTTCCCCCTTGGAGGTCGTCTCCCACCTCCGAAAGAACGGTAGCGAGCTTCTTGTTGTCCACCTCAGCCGCGAGGAGACGGAAGACGCGGAGCGCTGATACCTGCGCCTCAAAGAGGGTCGCTATCTGACGCGAAAGGATGACGATATCCTTGTTCGTAATCCGGCCTAAGAACGGTATGTCCATTTTAAGGAACGAGCTCTTCTCGGCGGGCGCGATCATCGAAATGATGAGATTGCGCCGCTGGAGCGCCGAGACGGCGACTTCTTGTGAGGTGGCCTCTATGGTTCCGTCTCGTTTTCGGCCATCCTGATCGATCGCGTGGTATTTAAAAAGCATAGTTAAAGGTACCGTTCAAAGGTTTTTGGATCCATGGAATGCTCGTAGGCGTGTTCCACTGTTATCTCTCCCCGATGCATGAGGTCGGCGAGAGATCGGTCCATATCAATCATGCCTTCTTGAGAGGAGGTTTGGATGACGGCACTGATTTCGTGGGTACGCGCGTCACGGATGAGCGTGCTGATTGCGTTATTGTTTATCAGGAGCTCATAGGCTGGAATGAGTCCACCCGAGATGCGTGGAACGAGCCGTTGGGAGAAAATACCGATTAAAGAGCCGGCGAGTTGCACACGCACCTGAGCCTGCTGTTCTGCGGGGAACATGTCGATGATGCGGTCAATGGTCTGCGCGGCATTGTTGGTGTGTAGGGTCGAGAGGACGAGGTGGCCGGTCTCAGAGGCAGTCACTGCAGAAGATATGGTCTCGAAGTCGCGCATTTCCCCGACCATGATGACATCTACGTCTTCACGAAAAGCGCTCTGGAGTGCTGTGCGAAAATCCGGCGCATCAATATGTATCTCGCGCTGATGAATAAGCGATTTCTTCGGCGTAAAGAGATACTCCACAGGATCCTCAATGGTTAGGATGTGTTCCGCGCGCGACGTATTGATACGCTCTATCATCGCAGCGAGTGTCGTTGATTTGCCATGCCCTACCGGTCCCACACAGAGAAAGAACCCCTGCTCACGCTGAGAGAAAGTCTCTAATATCGAAGGAAGATTCAATTCGGAGAAAGTATGGATGTCGCGCGGCACAAGCCGGAGCGCGAGAGCGGTCGTTCCCTGCACGCGGTAACCGTTGACGCGGAAACGCGCATCTGGGCCATGCGCATAGGAAAGATCGATTGTCTGATTTTGCAAAAATGTACCCCAGCGCTCAGGAGGGACTATGCTTTTAAGCATCGCTTCTGTCTCATCGTTTGTAAGCGCTGGGTATTTCGCGATCGGAATGAGTGAACCCGAGACGCGAAATACCGGTGGCCCGCCAACGTAGAGATGCACATCGGAACCGCCTTGATTAACGACGAGATCCAGAAGCCCTTCGAGACGTTTGTCAACGGCCATATTGCTAACGAGGTTCTCCGGACTTTTCGGCGCGGCCGGCTTCGATGGTATTAAGGGTTTCGGCAAGCACTTCAGATGGAATGGCGGACGCTTTGATGATGTAGCCGTCCACCGATAGCTGTTTCGCTTTTTCAATATCGGAAGCTTGACCTTGGTTTGAAAGAATAATTATCTTCGCGCCTTTCGCAAGACGCTCTTTCCGTATCGTCTCAAGCACCTCAAATCCCCCAATCCCAGGCATGATAAGGTCGAGCAGAATTGCGTCGGGAGTGGCGGGACTTCCCTTCCGAAGCGCTGTGAGAAGCTCCTCGCCGCTACCAAACACGCTTGCCTCATGTCCAGCGGCCCGGAACTTGACGGCATAGAGGCCAAGAAGGAAACGATCGTCATCTACCAAATAAACGCGATAAGCCATCGTGAAGAGTATACTACACCCGCGTGGTCAAGTGATGTCCCCTCCTGGGAAAAGTTCTCCTCCGAGGGCATTGACTTCCTCGAACGGTATCTCCCCAGCAAGCGCTTTTATGATGGCGTCCTCGCGCATGGTGAGCATGCCGCTTGCGCGAGCGGCGGCGTATACCTTTTCCTCGACCGGCTCTTTGAGCACCACTTGTTCGAGATCTTTGTTCATGTGCAATATTTCGAAAACAGCGGTGCGACCGCGCGTACCGTTGGGACATTCTTCCGTTGGGACCGCGTGATAAAACTCTTTAAATGGTGGAAGTGTGGTCCGATACTTCTGCGGCAAATCAGCAAACTGTCGGTCGAGTAATAATTTGATGCTATCTTTGATGGGGAATGGTTTGCCTGCGTCAGGACAGAGTTTCTGCACCAGGCGCTGTCCAATAACACCAACAAGCGTCGGGGCAATGAGAAATGGGTCAACGCCCATGTCAACGAGACGCGGGATGGCACCAGCCGCGGTATTGGTGTGGACGGTAGAAAAAACGAGGTGACCGGTGAGAGCCGCTTGCACAGCAAGCATGGCAGTCTCGCTGTCGCGAATCTCGCCGACCATGATAACGTCTGGGTCCTGGCGCAGGATGGAACGGAGTCCGGCCGCAAACGTGTAGCCAATCTCTGGTCGCACCTGGCTCTGAGAGACACCGGGAATTTCGTACTCAACCGGATCTTCAAGCGAAACGACGTTTGCTGTTTCGCGATCCATCTCAGAAAGCATTGCAAAGAGAGTTGTGGATTTACCCGAGCCGGTCGGTCCGGCAACAAGAATGATACCGTACGGGGCTTTCATCATTTCACGGGTCTCGGCAAGATGGGCGCCCGTGAATCCAACTGATTCAAGGGTCGTCGTCGTCGCGGACTGGTCCAAGATACGCATCTCCACCTTCTCGCCGTATTCGGTCGGAAAAGTGGAAACGCGAAAATCTATGCGGCGTTTGTCGACGGTCGCCGAAAAACGTCCGTCCTGTGGCTTCCTCTTCTCATCAAGGCGGAGTCGGGCAAGTATCTTGATGCGCGCAACGACTGCCTCGTGCACCTTCATCGGTAGTTCAAGCGAGGTATGCAGATCGCCGTCCATACGGAAACGAACACGCGTCTTGGTAGACGATGGCTCAATGTGAATATCGGATGAGTGCCCCTCAATCGCGTAGCGCAGTATCGTGGAAACAATCTTTGTCACCGGCGCATCCTCTTTCAGAGTTTCGTGAGGACCACTGGTAAGATTCAGTATCTCTTCATTCGAGAGAAGACTCTCTGTCATGGCCGCCGCCTTCGTCCCAGTCGTCGGCTTTGCGCTTGTGTCCAGTTCAGTAAGGGCCGTGCCGATTTCTCCAGAAAGGTTTTGATACGCGTTTATAACCCGATCAAAATCCTGTTTCGTAATGAGAAATATCTTATACGGAATGCCAATTTTCCCAGAGATGAATTGTAGAGCATCAAGTGCCTCAATGTTATCTGGGTCGGTTACACCGACCTCGAGTGCTCCGTCCACCTCGCCAAGCGGCACGAACCCGTAATACCGTGCGGAATCTATCGGAATATAGCCGAATACCGACTCGTCGGCCGGCGGATCACCGAGTATGCGGGTAGGAAGCCCGTACTCCTTCCCTATCTCGGCAAGTGCGCTTGTAAGCGAAACATCGTGCTCGGCGAGCACGTCGCCGAGCGGGCGGTTCTTCGCGACCTCAGCTTCGACTAATGCACTATCTTTTGCGGAGAGAAGGCCTTTATTGACAAGTAGTCCGAGGAAGTTCATTACTCATTTTCCGCTTACGCCGGGAACTGGGGCAAAGGGGTCGAGGCGACCTATCGCTTCGGGAGCGATGGGGGTCGCGAGGTCGACCAGTCCCATAAAGCGGGCATCGGAAAATATACTGGTATCGAATGAGATTGGCTGTAACTCAGTCACCAGCGTTTGAAATTGCGCCTGTGACACGTTCTCGAACGAGGTGGTGGCCGTCAGGGGGGGCTGGTTCCCCGTGCCGGTAAAGAAGTACCAGTACGCGCCAGCGACGATGGCGAGCGCAATGACGATAAAGATGATGGTATTGGATTTCATATTTCAGATCATTACCGCAACCAGTAGAGGCGCATGCTCATATGGTAGTTATATACTCCCGTGTCGGAGCCCGTCACGAGAATATCGCGAACATCGAGAAGGCGCTCGCTCTTCTCTATCCCCGTGAGAAATGACTTGAGCGCCACGTAGCTGCCGACAGCGGAGAGCGATAAGTCGACTGATCCGATTGGATTCACCGAGTTGACCGATGGCGTCCCGTCCGACGAAGCGCCAGGCGCCGCTGTACCGTCTGTCGTGTTTCCGGTGACATCAACATTCGCGAGCATGAGCCCCGAGCGCGCTGCAAGCGCGTTGATGTCCAGAATAAGCCCCACATTATCCACCGAATCAGGAAGGAAGGTCGAGAGCCGTGTAAGGTTCGCGGCGTCAATACTGTCCCGCGCTGAGGCAAGTTCATTCTCCCTCGCCTTATAGGCACTCGCCGCGGCAAGCGCCTGGTTGTCACTGTCAATTGCCGCCTTCGTCGCAGTGATCGGACCTGACCAGGTCGGCCCTACGTACGCAAAAAACATACCAACGGAGATTAGGAGCGCGAGAGATGGAAGGATGCGGCTATTCATGGGGAAAAGGTGACGATTTTCGGATCGAGCGCGGCAGCGAGCATGAAAGAAACGGAGCCATCTTTATTTACTTTTATGCTTGAGAAAATAGCATCCTTGATGTTCCCGTCGGCGGCGAACGCTGCCGACGCTGCCGCAAGCGCGTTAAAACTCTTCGCGATACCAGTACCTTCGAGTCTCGACGTGCCCGTCCCGTCAACGAGAATGTGCAATGACATGAAGCGAACGGTCGTCGGCAT